>JAENVT010000418.1 GCA_016650435.1 Ilumatobacteraceae bacterium | reverse complement strand
CTTCCGCCGGCGTCATCCGCGCGAAGGTGGGCGATTCGTCTTAGGGCCGGATACACCGCCTCATCGTCCACGATGAAGCCTTCACAACTCGGGTGGTCCAGAACTCATCGCAACCAGTCTGCTGCAGTCACCGTTCCCTCCTTCGGAGTCCCGGGGCAACGTCCTGTCTGGTGTTATTCTCACGGGCACCGCGCGGGTGCAGCGTTGCTTTGGTTCAGAACGCACGGTTCGCCCGGGCAGGAGGCCACGCGATGGACACGGGAAAGAAGGTTGCAGGCGGAGGCGGCCTCGTAGCGGCGGCGGCGATCGTTGCACGGACCTTGTCGCATGGAGGGACAGAGGCCGTCAATATGCTGGTGACGCTCGAGAAGCACGATCCAGCGGCGGTCTCGGTGATTGGCCGCGCGTTGGAGACGTTCGACAATAGTCGGTACACAGCGTCCGCGGTTCTGGAGCAGATCGAAGCGACCTCATTGACGAAACGATTGGACGACGTCATAGAGGCGGCATCAGAACGCGCAGGCACGAGCCTCAAGGTTTCGCTCTGCGAGACTTATCACAGGTTGCGCCAGGGTGGTCGGGCGCCAGGTTCGGACGAGATCGCCGGGAGCTTTGGGGCCGCGTTGATAGGTGTCCCCGACGCAGCGACATTGGCGTATTCGATCATGTCCGAACTTGACCAAGGCGTCAGTACCGGCGAGACATTCCGAATTTCCGATGACACCGCTGCGAACATCAGCTCGTCGTTGATCTGCTACCAAAGCAATTGAACGGGACAGGGCCGGTCCAATCAGCCTTTCACCCTAGGGGCTCGCGCTCTAGTGAATCGGCCGGAATTGTCCATCCACTTGTCCACCTTTGGGATGGACAGGTGTCGCCGATCGAAGCCAGGTCAAGTGTCGCCGCTCAGGCCCTTGCGCAGCCCGGTGGCACGTTTGATGAGGTCAAACCAGAACGGTGCGCCAAGCATGAGCGCCAACGCTGTCGCCACGATTCCGATGGCATGGAGCCAGAAGCGCCAGTTGGCCCAATCGTGCCACCATGCGCCAGGGTCCATCCATAGCGCATGGTCGATCACACCGACGCCTGTTAGGTGGTCGAGCGCGTCGCCGACGCAGTTGCGAACCTTGGCATACGCGGCAGCTGCCTCCTCCGGGGTGGTGATCGTGGCTTCGTCGGGCGGATGCGCATCTGCGCACTTCTTCTGGATCAGCTCGAGGCCTTTGACGGTCGAGCCAGCGTCGGGATCGGTGCTGGTCGCGGTGCTGCCGCTGGCGACCCCATCGGCGAGGCTGACCAGCGCGGCACGATCCTCGGGGTTGCGCCACAGGTTGCGACCAACCGAAATCGCGTCGATCCCACCGAGCACCGCGACGAGGAACGCCAGCGAGAACATGACGATGCGGATCGAGCGCCGGTAGTAGCCACTGAGCCGCTTGAGCTCGCCCTCGAGATAGGACTCGACGTTCCCGCGGAACGCGTCGATCTGGCCCGAAGCCGCCTCCCAAAGCCGCTTCATCGTCGGAGCAAGTGGCGACTCCGGGTCGAGCTTGCCGAGTGCTGTTTCAATGCGCAGTCGGGCGAAACCGTCGGGGTAGAGGCGCGTCGTTGCGTCGACGACGGCGCGCAGCTGATCGTCGTTCGGTCCCTCGGGCCATGCCACAGCCGCAGCGCGCCATGCATCCCTCAGTTGTTGGTCGGTGCGGCCTGCCGGTTTCGGTGCGAGGGCCGTAACTTTGTCGGCGGCAACTCGACGCTGCTCGTCCACACTTGAATTGTGCTCGTCACCGATTTCGGTGAGCTCGCTTCGGAACGTGGCAACCGCTTTTTGCAGATCGGTCGATTCGACATCGAGCAATCGGGTCAGCCGATCGATCGCGCCCTTCAGGTCCTCTGGCGTTGCGCTGTGGTCGAGGACCGTTCTGATCGGGCGAGTGACCTCCTGGCGCCCGACGTCCGCGAACACCTCGAGGAACGCCTGTGCGAGCGAGGCCGGGGGGACGCTCTTGATGGCGGTGAGCGTCTTGTTCGCCCGGGACATCAACTGGGGCGCGTCGATCGGGTCGAGCGCGTAGGCGACTCGCTTCAGCCATTCGCCTGCCTCGACACAGTCGGTCGGCACGCTGATCGCCGATCCACCGGCCTCGG
>JAENVT010000417.1 GCA_016650435.1 Ilumatobacteraceae bacterium | reverse complement strand
GGATTTCGGCCTGGTCAAACAGTTCACCGACGACGAGATGGCGACGTTCGTCGGGATGGTCAAGTCGGCGGCGTACGAACACGATGTACCGACCTTCAGGCGAATTGTCGAAGACGCCGTCATGCTGCGTCGCGGTGCACCCGCCGACGATGACGCGATCGGCGACTACTTCGGCCAGTTCTACGAGAGCGTCAAAGAAGACAAGGTCGTGACGTGGTCTTCGGAATACGCAAGCAGGATCGTGCGCCACACGTTCGACCGCACAAGTCCAATCTCGCAGTACGCGACCGTGCCGCGTGCTTTCGTCTTCATCCAGCGGATCAATCTCGGACTGTACGCGTTGCTCGGCGAGCTGCGAGCGACCGGCAACTACCGCCGCATGGCGGAAGAACTGTGGCCATTTGTTCAGGGCCCGCCGAGCACGCCGATGGCCGAGGCCGAACAGCCGTGGCTTATGGAGCGACGCGGCCGTGACGGTGCATTGTCCGGCTGATCGCCTGCTCGCGCAACCACCGGCGTAGCTCACGCCGACCGCTGATCGATACGGGTTCAGTATCGATTTCAATGCCGTTCGCCCGGCACCCGCCGCGCAGCACATCGGTTGACGTCGTCAACAGACGAACCCGTTCGACGGCGAGACCGGCCAGCCGGTCGACCAACACATCTTCGGCCTCGCTGGCCGCGTCGGAGACGACGACGCGTGTTCCACAGACATCGGCAGCATGCCGAGCAGCGACCAATGCGCCAGCGGGCGTTTCGGCGCCTACTCGGACCAACACCCCGCGGAGCGGCCGATAACGCAGGTCGTTGCGCTCGCTCGTCAGACCGGTGGGATCGTGACTGGAGCTGAACCACTGCCTCCACGCGTAGCGATACGACTGCTCGGCAACCTCGGTGTCGATGACCGCTGGATTGGCGGTGACCATCTCGGCGACATAGTCGGGACCGCCGGCCTTCGGGCCGCAGCCGACGGACGATCGCTTCCACCCACCGAACGGCTGCCGCTGAACGATGGCCCCGGTGACGCCGCGGTTGATGTAGGCGTTGCCGACGTGCACGCCTTCAAGCCAATGCTCGACCTCAGCATCGTCGAGCGAGTGGATTCCGCCGGTGAGGCCGTAGGGATTGCCGTTCTGCAACTCGACTGCGTGGTCGAGATCGTCGGCGCGCATGACCCCGAGCACCGGGCCGAAGCACTCGGTGACGTGGAACCACGAACCCGGTTGCACTCCCACACGCACGCCTGGCGTCCACAAATTGCCACCGATGCGACGCGGTTGGACCAGCCAACGCTCACCGGGGTCGAGTTGCGTCAGACCTCGCCGTAGCTTTGGGGATGGCTCGCTGATCAACGGTCCCACGACGCTGCCGAGATCGGACGGAGGGCCGACCACCAGGCTTCGAGCAGCGTCGGCCAACCGCTCCATGAACAAGTCGTCGTCGTACAACGACGCTTCGACGATCGCCAGGCTGGCCGCTGAACACTTCTGCCCGGCATGTCCAAATGCCGATCTCACGAGATCGCGGATCGCCAGGTCGAGGTCGGCGGCCTGGGTGACGACGATGGCGTTCTTGCCGCTGGTTTCGGCAAGCAGGTGCATGCCTGGCTTCCACGAGCGGAACAACTCAGCCGTTTCATAGGCGCCGGTCAGGATCACCGAATCGACATCGGGATGCGTGATCAGTCGCTGGCCGACCTCGTTGTCGGGACACGCCACGAACTGCATCACTTCACGTGGCACTCCTCCGCGGTGCAACTGTTCGACGAGGTGCAATGCGGTGTGGCGTGCCTCGGGCGGCGGCTTCAGAATGACGGAGTTGCCGGCAGCCAGTGCGGCGAGCACGCCGCCCGCGGGAATGGCATAGGGGAAGTTCCACGGTGACGCGACAACGACAACGCCGCGCGGAATCAGCTCAGCGCCTTCGGCTCGTTGCTGCTCGAGCACGTCGAGGCCAACCGACGCGTAGTACTTGGCGAAGTCGATCGCCTCGCTGACTTCGGGGTCACCCTCGCGTGCAACCTTCACCGCCTCGTCGGCCATCACCTGGATGGTGTCGAAGCGTTCGCGACGAAGAACCTCGACAACCGCGGCGAGTACTTTCCTTCGCCCTGACGCGCCTGCAGCCGACCATTGCGGCTGCGCTGCAACCGCCATGGCAACGATGTCGTCAATCGCCGTGACGGTCTCGATGAGTGTCGGCTCCGTGCGACTGGCTAGCGGCTGCACCGCGGCATGCAGGCACCGACGTTGATCGGGATCAGTCGGGTCGCTGTCGGGTTCGTTGCTGAACGTTGCCTCGTGCGGCTCCGCTGCGTGGCGACGTCGCTCCGTGGAGATGCGGTGTCGCTCGTCGACGGCGCGACGGAATCTCGCAGCCTGCGTCGCGAATTCGGGCGAGCCCGGTGTGATGGTGAACAAGGCCCGCAGGAAATTCTCCGGGGCTGTGTTCTCGTCCAACCGGCGGGCGAGGTAGGCGATGCTGGCGTCGATCTGATCGTGCTGAACAACGGGGGCGTAGAGCAGCAGTGAGCCGGCTACCTTGCGAACGGCGCGACTCTGGGCCGGCGCCATGCCCTCGAGCATCTCGAGCTCAACGCGGGGACGTTGCTCGACAGGGAGGCGGCCGCGCACCACCAATGCCCACGCAACGTCGAACAGGTTGTGGGTGGCCACGCCGACGCGGATGGCGCCATTCCATTCCGGACGCAGAGCGGAGTCGAGCATCAACTTGTAGCTCGCATCGACATCGGCCTTCGTCGCGTACGGCGCGGCGACCCAGTCGTGCAGCTCTGCTTCGACCGCTTCCATTGCCAGATTCGCGCCCTTGACGATCCGGATCTTGATGCCGGCGCCACCTTGGCGAACACGAGCCGACGCCCACTGACCGAGATGCTCGAGCACGGCGTGACTATCGGGAAGGTATGCCTGCAGCACGATGCCGGCTTCGAGGTGATGGAACTCCGGCTCATCGAGCACAGTGGTGAACGCAGCCACAGTCAGTTCCAGATCGCGGTACTCCTCCATGTCGAGATTGACGAACCCACGCGGCTCCTTCGCCAACGCAGCGCGATAGATCTCCCGAAGTGGCTCGCTGATTCGTTCGATGCTTCGGTCGAAATCGAGTACGTCGAGATTTGCGACCAGCGCAGAGGCCTTGATCGAAACCGCAATGACATCGGGACGCCGCAGCTTCTCCAGCACCTGATCCACTCGCCGTTGCGCTTCCTCGTCACCAAGGATCGACTCACCGAGCGGGTTCACCAGCAGGCCGATCCCCTCGCGTCGGCGCAGCGCGGCGTGCTCGGCAAACTGCGGATCCTCCGCCGGCAGCACGACGCCTTTTGTCTCGGACAGGATTCGACGACGCACTAACGGCATCACCACCTGCGGTAGTACTGGCGCAAGTTTGGCGCCGGCGCTCAGCAGCAGGCGATCAACTCGGCTCAGCGAACCAGGGAGTCCGTGTTCGTCGACCACGTCGGCGAACCGGCGCGCGGCGCGGCGATTCGACTGAATCCGCAACACCTCGTCGGTCAGCCGCTGCACCAGTTCGCGACCCTCTGGATCTGCTACCAGACGTCCCAAGCGATGCAGCTGACGTCGCTCGCGCCGAGTCGAATTGGCAATCGCCTCGCGCAACAGCCTGTCGGCAAGGGCGATTGCCTCATCGACAGCCATGGAATCATCTTGCACCCGATCGCCGGCGGGCACTTCATCGATAGAGGTGGTCATCACCTCCATGGAATACCCGCCGTATAGGTTCGATAAGCACTGCTGCGCCGAGGATGTCGTCGGGCGACACGTCGAGGATCTGTTCGAAGCCGAGTTGGCTGCGTCATACGCCCACCAAGACGCCGAATTGTGGTCGTCGCGCCAGCCGCTTCGCAATCAACTCGAACTGATCAGCCGTCCCGACGGCTCACTCGGCTGGTACGTGACCACGAAGGTGCTGATTGCCGAGGCCGATGGTCCGGCGTTCCTTGCCAGCGTGTCGGTCGATCTGCGTGCCGCAGGGGACGCGCCAACCGCGCATTCCGGTGTGGCCGCCGCGGTGGCATACCTGCGCATCCACTGCACCGAGCAGGTTCGGGTCGGCGACGTTGCGGCGGCGGCATCGATGTCGGTGGTACAGCTCGAACGCACGACACGCAGGATCATCGGTATCTCGGTGCGTCAGTTGTTGGTGCGGTTCAGGGTCGAGCGAGCCATCGGGCTGCTGACAACGACCAAGCTCGCGCTGTCCGACATCGCTGCCCGTTGCGGCTACTACGATCAGAGCGCGTTCACTCGGCAGTTTCGTCGTGTGGTAGGTGTCTCGCCGGGTGCATACCGCACACAGGTACTGCGGCGGTAACGTCGCCAAATGCGTTTCAGCACCCTTCTCGTCCCCGTTGCCGCGCTCGGTTTGCTCGCCGCCTGCGGCGACAATGCGACCTCGTCCAATTCTTCGACGGCCGGCAGCGCCGCGGTCGCAGGCACCGGACCGGCGATCACTTCGCCCAGCGCGCTGCCAAAGCCGGCAGTGAAGCTTCCTTCCGCTACGCCGACAGAACTGGTGATCACCGACCTCACGGAAGGCACCGGCACGGGCGCGGTCGACGGTGACACGGTGGTGGTTCACTATGTCGGCGTACGGTCGGCCGACGGAGCCGAGTTCGACAACAGCTACGACCGCGGCAGTCCCTTGTCGGTGACCATCGGCGTCGGCCAGGTGATCAAGGGCTGGGATCAAGGTCTGCTCGGGATCAAGAGCGGTGGTCGCCGCCAACTCGACATTCCGGCGAATCTGGCTTACGGCGATTCGCCTCCCTCGACCGATGTGATCCAGCCGGGCGACGCGTTGTCGTTCGTCATCGATGCCGTTGTAATCATCCCGAAGTCTGACCCTGCCAACGCTCCAGTCGTCTCCATTCCTCCGACGCCCAACCAGACCGAGCAGACCTTCACCGACCTGATCATCGGCGATGGTGTCGGAATCGAGCCTGGCCAGACGGTTGCCGTGCAGCTCCTTGCGTTCAGCGCAGCCGATGGCAAGCAACTCGATTCGTCGTGGGAAACCGGAACACCGCTGACGTTCGTTCCCGGAAGTAATCAGCTTCCACCCGGCCTCGAAAAGGCGGTCGAGGGCATGAAGGTCGGCGGCCGCCGCCAGGTCGACATCCCGTTTGCCCAGGCATTTGGCGAGGCGGGCAACTCCAGCCTGGGCCTGCCTGCATCGACCGACCTGATCATGGTCCTCGACCTCATCGCCGTTTACTGACAATTCCGCGAAAGACCCTCGTGAACACGGCCTCATCAGCCGATAACCGTGCATGCCCCTGGCCGCCATTCTCCTCATTTCCGGAGGTCTTCTCTCCGCTCTTGTAGGCGTGGCTGTCGTACAGCGTCGGGGCCGGGAGGCATTGGCAGGGACGCCTGGGTTCTACGTCAACGATCCTCAGTCAGTTTTCGGGGCGTCACAGCGCCCGGGCGAGTACAACGCGTCGGCTCCACAGACCTGGACCCTGATGTCGATTGGCAGGATTGCGGCGGGCGTATGGCTCGGCCTGTGGCTGTTCGTGTTCAGCGCTGCCATTCCAGCGATCATCATCTTCCAGAGCTTGGAGAAGGCCCGCAAGTGACGGGTTGCGGTCGTCGATAGACCGCCCCGATGCTCGGGAACCCAGGCTCAGCGGTCAGTGGTGGCAACCCGGCCGTGTTGTAGGTAACGCCGAAGCTTGACGTCGAGCGAGAGCCGGTTCGCGATGGTCAAGAGATCCTCGTCCTCGACGATCGCGTAACCGTAGCGAGCGAAAAGCTGCTCGATTTCATCCGGTTTCCATGCCGAACGCCAGCGCTCTTGCGCCATCGGGTTGCGACCGCCAGAGAGTTTGGACACGACGCTCGCGAACATCCGGCCAACCGTCGAAGACAACGCCGGTGTCTGGTAGTTGACGACCAGTCGACTTCCTGGAGCGGAGCAGCCTGCGATTGCTCGCACGGAGGATTCAACGTCGATACGAGTGAGGTACGGGATCACGCCCTCACAGATCCACGTCGTCGGAATCGCTCGATCGTGACCCACGGCAGCCAACGCTTCACCGAGCGAATCCCCCCTGAAGTCGACCGGCACGAACCGGATCGACTTCGCCTTCAGCTCGAGATCACCAATCCGCTGCCGTTTGTCCTCCTGCGACGCCGGGCGATCCACCTCGAACACATCGACCCCGGCAAGCTCCGCCAAACGCCAGGCGCGCCCGTCGAGGCCTGCCCCCAGGATGACCAACTGCGGACGCAGCGTGGCCTTCATGGCATCGTCAATGGGGCGGCCCCTGACAGACGAGAACAGCGGTTCCGCTGGCATTGGAATCAGGCATCCGTTCCAGCGTCGCGCACGACGACGAGCAGGTGGGTTACCCAATCACGACGAGGTCGCTCATGGCGCCGCCATTGTCAGCGACACCTTTGCGCCATCGATTCTTCCGGTGACTGTCGCGACGGCATGCGCCTCGTTGTAGTTCCAGGCAACGGCGAGGTTGCAGTCGGCGGCGCGGGTGCACGTGACATTGGCAGTGACGGCGCCAGTTGTCCGATCCCATTTCACACGGCCCGAGACCGCGAGGTTGTCGATCCAGCGCAGATTGGTGAGATTGAAATGCACGATGTCGAGCCCGGTGGTGCTGAAGGTGCCGCCGCGCAGGCCGACGCCGTCGGACCCGAGCATCGCGAACCAGCGCGGGAACAGGTCGCCAACGGTGGATGTCGCTGCGGAGGCGACCCTGCGCTGTCGAACCGTGCCTTGTCCTGGTGGCGCTGCTACGTCGTTGAGTCGTTGCGGGAACGCGTCGGTGGTTCGCACCTCCTGATATTTCGACGCGCAACTCGTGTCGCCGGGAGCGCTACTTTTTACGAACTGAACGACGATGTCGGACGCGCATCGCGAGTGGTCGGCGAGTGCAGTCACGTGACCGTTGTTGGCGACCTCGACGAACGTCGAGTTGGGGAAGTGGCCGGCGACGATCTGAGCGCCCTCAGCCGACGTGATCGAATCGAGGTCGCCCACAAGAACGAGCGTCGGTACGCTCGGATATGTAGCAGGGCTGTCTACTGGTGGCACGAAATGGCTGGGAGCCGGCCACTTGATGCACGACTCGAACTCGGTCCATGGCGACGCCAGCCAGTCGTCGACGGTGAACGGTGCGAACGCGTTTGGATCCGTGGCGCGGAGGTCGGCCACCGAGGCGTCGAACTGCGCTTGTCGTTGGTCGAGCGGCGCGTTGATGTCCCAGAGCTGCGGATAGTCGTTGCAGATCACCGAGACGTACAGGCCATTTGAGAACTCCTCCGGAACTCCTGCCGTGCTCCAGTCCGTCTGCTCGGCGGCGATGCGCAGCAGCGGTGCCGGATCCCCACCGACGAGCCAGGCGCGGCCAGCGCCGTCGAGCTCTTCATAGACAGTGGTGCCGTAGGTGGCCACGCCCATGATGTACGACAGGAACGAGGCATCGATCTCGACATCGTGCAGCACGCCGTCGGCGTCGTATGCCTCGCCGCTCAGCGGGTTGGCGCGCAGCGCGTCGGCGAGCGCACCCAAGCGGTCGATGACGTCGCCGCCGAGCGCGGCGCAGCCGGGGTCGCGCCGACACACCAGCCGGAACGCGCTGTGCAATGCCCGGTTCTCGTCGCGGTACCACGGATCCTGATCCTCGACCGGATACGCGGCATCGAGGGTCAGTGTGCGAACCCGGTCGGGATGACGGATCGCGAACGTTTGACCGAAGAAGGTGCCGTACGAGTCGCCGTACAGATCGATGCGATCGATCCCCAGCGTGTCGAGAACTGCGGCCAGGTCGTCGGCTGCGAACGCGGTCCCGTAGAGGTCGGACGCGGCACCCAGTTGCTGCCCACACAGCCCGACGTTGTCGATGTAGTCGCCTTGGAACGACTCGAGCTCGGGACAGTTGATGACCGACGATGTGCCCGTGCCGCGAGCGTCGACGAGCAACACGTCGCGTCGAGCCAGCAGCGGCGCGAACAGATCCAGATAGAAGTCGCGCGACCCGGTGGACGGGTATCCCGGCCCGCCTTCGACGGCGACGATCGTGCCGAGTGACGGCTTGTTGTGATTGGTGGCGCGATGGAATTCGAAGCCAATTGTGATTGTGGCACCGTTGGGATCGTCCGGATCCAACGGCCGCTGGATCGACCCACAACGCGCGCCGGGCACACCGGGACACGGACCCAACGAGGCCGCTCGTTGAGCTGTGGTGGCTGCTGCTTTTACGGGCTGGGCGGCAACGGTCGGTGCGGTGACACCGACAGCGAGCGCCGCCACGAGGGCGATACGGCCGTACATCGCCGGATCGTAACATCGGCGAAACGAGGGCCGCGACGGACCGCGAAACCGACCGTGCGGTGAGCTCGTTCGCGCTCACATGGAGACGGTTCTCGTAGACTCCTAGGATCGCCGCGTGCCGCTGATCGATGTCCACGCCCACTTTCTTCCGCCTCACTATCGAGATGCGCTGGCGACTGCGGGCATCGATCAACCCGACGGCTTTCCGCGAGTGCCGACGTGGTCGGCCGACGATCACGTGGGCGTGATGGATCGGCTTGGAATCGACGCGGCTGTCTTGTCGGTTTCGTCGCCGGGTGTGCGGTTTGGAGACGGTGTATCGGCGTCGGACGCGATCGCTCTCGCCCGGTACGTCAACGATGTCGCCGCGACGACGATTGCTGACCACCCCGGTCGCTTCGGCGCATTCGCCAGTCTGCCGATGACCGACACCGACGAGTCGCTGGCGGAGATGGAGCGGGCGCTGGATGGACTCGGGCTCGACGGCATCAACGTGTTGACGAATGTCGGCGGTGTCTACCTCGGGGATGCCTCGCTCGACCCCATCATGGCCGAGCTCAACCGCCGACAAGCCCTCGTCTTCATCCATCCCACGTCGCCGGCCTGCTGGGAGTGCACCTCGCTCGGCTATCCGCGGCCGATGATCGAATTTCCATTCGACACCACCCGCGCCGTAACCAACATGTTGCTGTCGGGAGTCTTCGCTCGGTATCCCGACATCCGCTGGATCGTGCCCCACGCCGGTGGCACACTTCCGTTCCTCGCGCCTCGGATTGCGGGGATCAGCGTGCTCCTCGGCGCCGACGATCCCGCCGCTGTTGTCTCCCAGCTTCGACGGTTGTACTACGACCTCGCGGGCAGCGCATCTTCTGCGGTCGTGACGTCCTTGCTGACGCTTGTCGATCGCCATCAGGTGCTCTACGGAAGCGACTGGCCGTTCACACCCGAACCGATCGTCGCCGGCGCCCTTGGCTGGATCACGGGCACCGACAACCCGGTGAGCGCTGCCGAACTGATGGCCAACGCGGCTCCGCTGTTTCCGCGATTCGAATAGCCCGTTGTTCAGGGGGCTAGGCAGCGACGGCAGCGCTCACTGCCTTGGCGGCCTCGGCGACGTCGCGACCAAAACGCTGACGTGGCTGGCGACTCAGGCGCTCGACGGGTCCGCTGAGGCTGACCGCCGCAATGATCCGGCCACGGCGGTCGCGTATCGCAGCACTGACCGAAGCAACACCAGGCTCGCGTTCCTCGACACTCTCGGCGATCTCGTCGCCTAACAGGACACGACCGGCGGATCCGCGATCCATGGGAAGCAACGCCCCCTGCGGGACGATCCAACGCAACCCGTGTGTGGACTCCAACGAAACCACGCAGCGCCGGCTCTCGCCTTCGGGAACGTAGAGCTGGACGCTTTCACCGGTCGCGTCGCGAAGCGATGTGAGAATCGGACGAGCCAGGTCGGCCAATGGGAACTCGTCTTCGGCCGCCCGACCCAGACGGATCAATTCGAACCCGAGGCAGAACCGGCCCTGCGGGTCGCGGCGCACCAAGCCGTGCGACTCGAGGGCAACCGCCAGCCGATGAGCCGTCGCCCGCGGCAACCCTGTCTGGTCTTGTAGCGCCGCCAAGTCGAGGGGCGTTTTTGCAAGGGCGCGAAGAATCACAACCCCTTTGTCAATGACGCCGACACCGCTTACACTGTCCATCGACGAGAATCATATCTCAGAAAGTGAGACGCGTCGCCGTGTCTGAAAAAACTGCCATACCGACGCAACCGCGAACGCTTGCCCAGAAACTGTGGGAGCGGCACGTCGTGCATTCGGGGGTCGATGAACCCGACCTGCTGTACATCGATCTGCACCTCGTGCACGAGGTCACCAGCCCGCAGGCATTCGACGGACTGCGACTGTCGGGTCGACCCGTACGGCGACCAGACCTCACGGTGGCGACCGAGGACCACAACGTGCCGACGGCCGACATCGACCAGCCGATCGCCGATCCCATTTCGGCGCGGCAGGTCGAGGTGCTGCGCGAGAACACCAAGGAGTTCGGCATCGTCAACTTCCCGATGGGCGACCCCGGGCAGGGCATTGTTCACATCATCGCCCCCGAGCAGGGCCGGACGCTGCCGGGCATGACAGTCGTCTGCGGCGACAGCCACACCGCCACTCATGGCGCGTTCGGGGCGTTGGCGTTCGGCATCGGCACCAGCGAGGTCGAGCACGTTCTGGCGACCCAGACGTTGCCGCAAACGCGTCCGAAGTGGATGAGCGTGACGGTAGACGGCGAGATGCCCGCTGGAATCACGGCCAAAGATGTAATCCTGGCCATCATCGGTCACATCGGCACGGGTGGCGGCATCGGTCACGTGATCGAATACCGGGGCTCGGCCATTCGATCGCTGTCGATGGAGGGCCGCATGACGGTCTGCAACATGTCGATCGAGGCCGGCGCCAAGGCCGGGTTGATCGCCCCCGACGACACTACGTTCGAGTATCTGCAAGGTCGGGCCCATTCGCCGAGTGGCGACTCGTGGGATGCAGCGGTCGCAGATTGGCGCACGCTCGTCTCCGACGACGGCGCTGTCTTCGACAAGTCGGTCGTCATCGATGCCTCGCTACTGCGACCACACATCACGTGGGGCACCAATCCGGCGCAAGTGACAACGATCGATGGCAGTGTTCCCTCGCCCACTGACTTTGCAGATGCAACAACACGCGAAACCGTGGCGCGATCGCTCGAGTACATGGGGCTGGAGGCAGGCACGCGGATGCGCGACATCCCGGTCGACACGGTGTTCATCGGTAGCTGCACCAACGGTCGCATCGAGGATCTACGCGCCGTTGCCGCCGTGCTCGACGGGCGCACCGTGACGGCGAAGCGTGTGATGATCGTTCCGGGCAGCCACGCCGTGAAGTCCCAAGCCGAGGCCGAAGGCCTCGACACCGTCTTCCGCTCCGCTGGAGCCGACTGGCGTGAACCGGGCTGCAGCATGTGCCTGGCGATGAATCCCGACAAGCTGGCGCAAGGCGAACGTTCGGCCAGCACCAGCAATCGCAACTTCGAGGGTCGTCAAGGCAGGGGCGGTCGCACCCACCTCGTCTCCCCCGCCGTTGCCGCAGCCACCGCCGTCGCCGGCCACTTCGCCACCCCGGAAGATCTGGGGGCGCAGAAATGAAATCCGTGCACGTCATCTCCGGTCGTGGAGTGCCGCTGCGTCGCAGCGACGTCGACACCGACCAGATCATCCCCGCCGAGTGGTTGAAGCGGGTGGAGCGAACCGGCTTCGAGAAGGGGTTGTTCTCGACCTGGCGCGATGACCGCAATTTCGTGCTCAACGACGAGCGCTATGTCGGCGCGTCGATCCTGGTTGCCGGGCCAAGCTTCGGCGTTGGCTCGTCACGCGAGCACGCGGTGTGGGCAATCCAGCAGGGTGGCTTCGACGCGGTCATTGCGCCGAGCTTCAGCGACATCTTCCGCAACAACTGCG
>JAENVT010000416.1 GCA_016650435.1 Ilumatobacteraceae bacterium | reverse complement strand
GTAGGCCAGGAATGTGTGCGCGTTCGGTGCCCTCCGGCCAGCCTCACCGATCTCGTCGTTGGCAACGCGCGTCTCGCCATGCTCGGCTTCGAAGCCCCGGGCGAACACTTCCAGCCACTCTGCGGCGGTGTCGTCTCCGACCCGATCGATTCGAACGTCGGTCCTCAAGTGTCCCAGCGCTGAGCCTGGTCTCAGGGCGAAGACGGACCGAAACCACGCCGGCGCGTAACTGCGTTGCGCCAATGCGTCGAGCGCCGACGCGGGAGCCCATGACGACAGTTCGATCATCGACGGAAGACCTCGCTCGGCGAAGAACTGTTCGATCGTGTCGAGGTCGTCTGCCGACAGTTCGGCCGTGCTCACGCCGATCGCCCGATTCACGTATCGGCCTGGACCCATGGCGATCAGCGCTCCGCCGAGAAATTCGCGACCCTCAGCAGCGCTGGCCGGGTCCAGCACCTTGATCGCGTTCACGAGGTCGAGACTCGCGACCGCCGCGCTCGCCTCCAACCGCCGAACAAGCTCCAAGTCGACGTCCACCTCCGCAACCTTAGGGACCTCTCACCACCGCCGCGCGGCAACCGAGTCGGGCGCGATTTCAGTGCTGCGAGTTCTGAAAACGCGCCCGACCAACCTGGTTGAGCGCGAATCCGGAACCCCGAGTACTGAATTCGCGCCCGAGCAACCCAAGCGACCCGGTGTGTGCAGCTGGGTTAGGGAGTGGCGGTCCAGTTGGCGAAGGCGTCGATCGTGGCGTAGACGTCGCCGAGGGGGTACAGGATCGGGCAGGTGCAGCCGTTGCGGATGTAGTGCGACACCCGCTCACGGGCCTCAGCCGGCGTGCCAGAAGCCGTGAGCATCTGCACGATCTCGTCGGGCACCAACTTCGATGCCGCCGCCACTTGCTCGTGGGTGGCCGGCCACGTCAGGACCTCGCCGACACTGTCGAGCAGGCTTTGCGGCACGCCGGATGCCTTCATGATGTGCGGCTGTTGACCGAGATATTGGGTGACCATCAACCGAGCCATGTCGAGCGCCATTGCCCGATCCTCGTGCACCGAGCAGACCACCAACTGCGGGCGATCGATGTCGGCGAGATGGCGACCTGATCGGTCGAGGCCGACCTGAAGAGCCGCGATGGCTTGCTGGTTGTACTCGGGCGAAACGAGATAGTTCAGTACCACTCCATCGGCGATCGCCCCGGTGAGCTCCATCATCTTCATGCCAGTGGCCCCGATGTAGATCGGCACATCCTTCGGCCGGCGCTCCTGGTAGACGTAGTCGAGTTCGACCCCGTCGAGGTGCACGTACACACCGTCGTATGTCACGGTCTCGTTGTGCAACAGGGCTCGCACCGCGGTGACGACTTCGCGCATCACGCGCAGCGGACTGTCGCGTTGGATGCCGACTTTGGCCGCCAACGGATCCCACCACGCGCCGATGCCGAGGATGACCCGGCCTGGCGCAAGGTCGTCGAGTGTCGAGAACGTCGATGCCAAGCGAGCCGGGTTGCGAGTCCAGCAATCGACCACGCCCGAACCGATCTTGATCGTTTCGGTTACCGAAGCGAACGCGGCCATCGGCACCACGGCGTCGCGGACCAATCGACTGTCGGCCTGCCACACGGCGTCGAATCCCTTGGTCTCGGCGTACTTGACGAACTCCATGCCCTCACGGATGGGGTGAGCGTCTTGCAGGTAGATGGCTGCGGGAGTGGTCATGCGGACCCTTTCACGATTGGCCTACAACTTGGCGAACAGCCGGGCGGCCTGCTCGGCGGACTTGGCGCGCACCTCGTCGAGATCGACGCGAGTCGGGCGACCGTCTTGCAGGACCACCTCACCAGAGCCGAGGGTGACGTTGATCGCCCGCACACCGGGCGTGAATGCCGTGTGCCAGGCACTGTCGGCATGGTCGTAGTTGAACTCCACGCGATCGTCTCGACACTCTGGGAAGAAGCGGTAGCCCTCCTCGAGCCAGGACCACACGACATCGGGACTGGCTGTGACATCGTGTTCGCGAAGGCGCATGTAGGCGAGACGTGCCTCCTCGAGCATGTCTGCCCCAATTCCGTCGGTACCCAACACGACTCGATTCGACCGCGTCGTCGGCGCCGCGTAGCCCACTGAGTTGTTCATGTTGGATCGAGGGTTGTGGGCAATTGTGCCGGGCAACGCGCGATCTAGATACACGCAGTGGACGAGTAACCAATCGTCGGCGGCAAGCGATTCGAGGCGGGCTCCCGCGTCGCGGTCAGCGAGT
>JAENVT010000415.1 GCA_016650435.1 Ilumatobacteraceae bacterium | reverse complement strand
TGCACGGATGAACGCGACGGCAAGCCCGCATCTTGAATCGTTGGCCGATGAAGCGGTCACGATCATTCGCGAGGTTGCCACTGAATGCGAGAACCCGGTGCTGTTGTTCAGCGGCGGCAAGGACTCGGCCGTGCTGCTGCATCTAGCAGTGCTGGCGTTCGCTCCGGCTCGGTTGCCATTCCCAGTCATGCATGTCGACACCGGTCATAACTTCGAAGAGGTCATCCGCTACCGCGACGAGTTCGTGAAACGCGTCGGTGCCAGGTTGGTGATCGCCAGCGTGCAGGAGTCAATCGACAGTGGCCGCGTTGTCGAAGACCCCGGTCCCAGGTCCAGCCGCAACCGTCTGCAGTCGGTGACTCTGCTCGACGCAATCACCGAACACGGCTTCGATGCCGCGTTCGGAGGTGGGCGTCGCGACGAAGACAAGGCTCGTGCCAAGGAGCGCATCCTGTCGTTCCGTGATCGTCACGGTCGATGGGATCCACGCAACCAACGCCCAGAGCCGTGGGATCTGCTGAATGCGCGGATCCGCAAGGGCGAGCAACTGCGTGCCTTCCCATTGAGCAATTGGACCGAGCTCGACATCTGGCAGTTCATCGCTGCCGAGCAGATCCCGCTGCCCAGCATCTACTACTCGCATCAGCGCGAAGTCGTCGAGCGCGACGGCATGTTGCTCGCCGTCGGCGGGCCCGTCGAGCTCGAGCCGGACGAGCAGTCGTGGGTGGAGACTGTGCGCTATCGCACCGTCGGCGATGCAAGTTGCACCGGGGCCGTGCGTTCGACCGCAGCGACCACCGAGGATGTCATCGCCGAGGTGTCGGCTGCGCGCATCACCGAGCGCGGCGCGACACGCGCCGACGACGCCTTCAGCGAATCAGCCATGGAAGACCGCAAACGAGAGGGCTACTTCTGATGACCTCATCTCCCACCATTCGCATCGCCCCGCCAAGTGTCGCAACGCTTCGCATTGCGACCGCCGGCAGCGTCGACGATGGCAAGAGCACCCTCATCGGTCGGCTGCTGCACGACACCAAGACGGTCTTCGAAGACCAACTCGCCGCGGTCGAAAAGGCCAGCCGGCGCTACGGCGACGGCGAACGCAACCTTGCGCTCCTCACCGACGGCCTGCGCGCCGAGCGCGAGCAGGGCATCACCATCGATGTGGCTCACCGCTACTTCGCCACACCACACCGCAGCTTCATCGTCGCCGACACACCGGGCCATGCCCAGTACACGCGCAACATGGTCACCGGTGCATCGACAGCCGATGTCGCCATCGTGCTCGTCGACGCCCGTCACGGTGTGCTCGAGCAGACTCGCCGGCACGCGTTCATCGCATCGTTGCTCGGCGTCAAGGCCATCGCCTTGGCCGTCAACAAGATGGATCTCGTCGACTGGGACGAGGGTGAGTTCGACTCCGTCGCAAAGGATCTCGCTGGCTATGTCGAGGCGCTACCGACGCCGGTTCCGGTCGTCGCATTCCCCATCAGCGCGTTGCACGGCGACAACGTCGTCGCCCTGTCGGATCGATCGCCATGGTACGAGGGCCCGGCCCTGTTGGACTGGCTCGAGACCTTCGACGCGTCGGGTGTAGTCGAGACGCCGGCACGACTCGATGTGCAGCGCGTCATCCGTCCTCAAGGTTCCGACTTTCGTGGCCTCGCCGGCCGGCTTTCGGGCGGCAGCTTGAGCGTCGGCGACGGGGTGACCGTGTTGCCGAGCGGTCGCACCAGCACCGTGTCGGGCATCCAGCGATTCGGCCGCGAGATTTTCGTTGCTGCGTCTGGCCAGGCCATCACCGTTTCGCTGGACGACACCATCGACGTCGCCAGGGGCGATGTATTGGTGGTCGGCGCCGCTTTGCCAACTGAACTCGTTTCGGGTCACGTGTGTTGGATGATCGATCAGCCGCTGCGCGAAGGGTCGCGCTACTGGTTCAAGCACGGAACCCGCGTCGGTCGTGCCGTGGTCGATGCGGTCGAGTATCGCCATGACCTGCACACCCTCGAGCCGATCGCTGCCGACCAGATCGAGCTCAACGATCTAGCGATGGTTCGGTTGTCGCTCAGCGAGCCGATCGTCGCGTCACCGTACGAGATCAGTCACGAGGGAGGTCGGTTGATCCTCGTCGACGAAGCGACCAACACCACCGCAGGGGCGATGATGATTACGGTGGCTGCATGATCTCGTTGGTCGGCGCTGGTCCGGGCGACCCGGAGTTGTTGACCATCCGCGGGTGGCGCCGGCTGCAAGATGCCGACGTCGTGGTGCACGACGCACTGGTCGGTACGGGTGTGCTGGCGCTCGCTAGATGCGATGCTGAGATGGTCGACGTCGGCAAGCGTCCAGGTGCGCCGGTACCGCAGGAGCTGATCAACGAGTTGTTGATTCAACTTGGCCGGAGCGGCCGCAACATTGTTCGGCTCAAGGGGGGCGACCCGTTCGTCTTCGGACGAGGTGGTGAAGAGACTCTCGCACTCGCCAGAGCGGGACTCGACTTCGAGGTCGTGCCGGGTGTCTCGTCGGTGATGGCCGCGCCGGCCGCAGCCGGTATCCCGGTGACGCATCGCGGCGTGAGCGCCTCGTTTACGGTGGTGACCGGTCATCGACAACGCGGCGAGCCCGCAGTCAACTGGCCGGCGCTAGCCCAGGTGGGCGGCACGATCATCGTGTTGATGGGTGTCGCCCAGCGCGCCACGATCGCGGCCGCGTTGATGGAAGGTGGGTTGGCGGCCGACACGCCGGTTGCCGCGATCCGCTACGCCACGTCGAGCCAGCAACATGTCGTGCGGTGTGCACTCTCAGATCTTGGCGAAGCCGCAGTTGAGTCACCGGCAACGATCGTGATCGGCGCGGTTGCCGCGTTCGACCTCACCAGTGAATTCATCCGGGGGCTCGCAGCCGCCGACGCGTAGGCTGGCGGGCCATGCTGCACCTGTACGACACCGCCACCCGAGAGGTACGTGAGCTCGCCATGCGCGAGCCCGGCACGGTGAGCATCTACTTGTGCGGCCCGACGGTCTACGGTCCTCCACATCTCGGCCATGGCCGGGCGACCTTGGTGTACGACGTGCTGCGCCGCTACCTCGAGTGGACCGGTCTCAGTGTGCGTCTTGTCAGCAACGTCACCGACATTGACGATGCCATCATCAACCGCGCCAACAACGAGAACCGGCCGTGGCAAGACATCACGACGAAATGCGAGTCGGTGTGGTTCGAGGCGATGGCCAAGTTGGGTGTCGCCCGGCCCACCGACGTGCCCCACGCAACTCAGTACGTCGATCAGATGGTGTCGATGATCGGCCAGCTCGTCGACATCGGTCGCGGCTACACGACCGACGACGGCGTCTACCTCAGCGTCGAGTCGGTCGAGGACTACGGCCTGCTCGTCAATCAACATCTCAGCGACATGATCGAAGGTGGTGGCGACCGCGAGGTGTTTGGCGCCGAGAACAAACGTCATCCCGCCGACTTTGTGTTGTGGAAGATGGCAAAGCCAGGCGAACCCTCGTGGCCGTCGCCGTGGGGTGACGGCCGACCGGGATGGCACAGCGAATGCGTGGTCATGAGCCTCGACATCCTCGGCGAAGGCTTCGACCTGCACTGCGGCGGGATGGATCTCAAGTTTCCCCACCACGAGAACGAGCGTGCCCAGGCGGTCGCCCTCGGCAAGCGGTTCGCCAACCACTGGATGCACAACGGCTTCGTGGTCGATGCCGAGGGCGAGAAGATGTCGAAGAGCCTCGGCAATGTCGCCAACCTCCTCGACCTGATGGAGCACTACGACCCGCGTGCCTATCGCATGTTGTTGTTGCAGGCGCACTACCGCGGACCGGTCTCGGTCGGTCAAGACAACGTGGATGCGTCCGTCAACGCGCTCGCCGGTCTCGACTCCTTCGCGTCGCGTACGTCTGGCCTCGCCACCGCCGATGCCGATGCCGACGTCATTTCGCGGTTCCGCGAGCGGATGGACGACGATCTCGATACGCCGGGCGCAACTGCAATTCTGTTCGACACTGTTCGACGGGCAAATGTGGCGCTCGACGCTGCAGATCCGGTTGCGCCCTCGCTCGTTGCCGCAGTGCACGAGATCTGCACAGCGTTCGGGTTAGTGCTCAACGCCGGTGGCGATGTGCCTGCGGAAGAGGCTGCCAAAGCTGCGGCCCTCGATGCAGCTCGCGTCGCCAAGGACTTCGCCACAGCCGACGCGATCCGCGCCGATTTGCT
>JAENVT010000414.1 GCA_016650435.1 Ilumatobacteraceae bacterium | reverse complement strand
TTCCACCGCTGACTCGTTCCAGATCAGTTGGCGACAATGCAAACACGTCGTGCCAGGTTCCGGCTGCCGCCCACACCTCGTCGTACTGAAGAAGATCGGGATCGATGAACACCCGCAGACTCGTGGCGTGGCCGAATGGCGGCACACCACCGATTGGAAAGCCCGTCGTCTCGTACACAGTGTCGGCATTGACGCGGGCGCAGTTCGAACCGCCTGCGGCATCGGCCAGTTTCTTCTCGTCGAGTTGATTGGCGCCACTGACATAGGCCAACACGACCTCGCCATCGACTGCGAAGATCAGGCTCTTCACAATCTGGCCGACCTGAACCCCGATTGCTGCCGCAGCATCGGCGGCGGTCTTGGTGCCATCAGGAAACGTCCGCGGCTCGATCGTCAATCCGAATTCAGCCGCGGCATCGGCAACGCGAGCGACGTTTGGGTGCGTTTTGTTCACGCCGCGCCCATGGCGTCGATCGCCGCGGCCAGTTTGCGATCTTTGTCGGTCACCTTGTTGCCGGCGTCGTGGGTCGTGATGGTGAGGGTGACCACGTTCCACGAGATCGACATGTCGGGATGATGTCCCTGCTCCTGCGCCGTCAGCCCGACCCGCGTCATGAACGCAAAGGCTTCGGCGAAATCGGCAAAGGTCAATTCGGCGTGCAGCGCGCCGTCTGATTCGTTCCAGGTCATGTAGCAAACGTAGCCACGATCGCCCTAGCTCGATGGAAGTTTGTCGCTCGGAGGTCGCTGGACGTCTTCGGAGCGACAAAGTTCGGAGAGGTCAGTCGGCCGTGACGAGCATCGGAGCCGTGATCGATTCGGCCTCAACTGAGGGTGCCGAGCGACGGCACCAGGCGTGGGCGAGGTACGCAACCGCAATCACGATGATCACGTCGCCGACGCTGAACACGTTCGCCAGCGGCCAGCCCTTCGGGATTGCGAACACGTCGCCGAGCCACCACAGCCGTGCACCGTGCACGACGTTCGAGTTCTCGAACTGATCGACCAGCACCGGATATCCAGCCATGTGCCATGCCCACGGTGTCGCCGGCATCGTCCCGTTGTTCGCGGCAATCGCGGCAAGGTTGAGGGCCGCGCCGGCCGCCACGATGTAGGTGCCGGGAAGGTGACGATTGCCCCACAAGAACGCTGCAGAAAGCGCGAACGTGAAGAGGTGTACCGGTTGACCGAGCCAGTTCGGAATTCTCGGCACCGAGGTGATCAGCACCTGCAGGCCGATGCTCAGCCAAACCAGCCATACTCGCCGCAAGTCCAGTTTGGCCAGCGGAGTCAAGGAGCGACCGGTCAATGGGACCGTCAGGATCGCGGCGATCGAGGCGACGACAATGATCATGACGACACGTGCTCCAATGCCGACATCGATTGGCGGATGTCGAGCCATTCGACCAGCTCGAACAATGGCACCGGACGGCAGATCAGGTAACCCTGAGCGACGTCGCAGCCGAGGTTCGCGAGCGTGATCCACGCTTCCTCGGTCTCGACTCCCTCGGCGACGGTTTCGATTCCAAGTCCCTTTGCCAGAGCAACGATCGCTTTGACGAGGTGTTGCTGACGCTGACTGTGGGCGATTCCTTCGACGAAGCTGGCGTCGATCTTCAATCGATCGACCGTGAAGTCGCGCAGCATGCTGAACGACGAATATCCGGTACCGAAGTCATCGATTGCAACTCGCACGCCGGCTTCACGCAGCGCGCTGATCGCGAACAGGCTGCGCTCGGGCTCGCTGGCGATGGCGCTCTCGGTGATCTCCAGCTCGAGCCGCGCAGGGTTGAGCGCTGCTTCGTCCAATGCCTTCAGCACGCTCGACGGGAAGCGACGGTCCTGAAGGTTACGAGCGGAGACGTTGATCGAGAGTCGCATGTCGAAGCGGTCGACAGCACGCGCATCCTGGGTCGACTGCGTCAGGACGAATTGCGTGAGCGGACCGATGAGATCGGTGTGCTCGGCGAGCGTGATGAAGTCGCCCGGCGGCACCTGACCGAGGGTCGGGTGCTGCCAACGCAACAACGCCTCCATGGAATCCGGGGCACCATCGCGGAAACGTGTCAGCGGCTGATAGTGGACCTTGAGCTGATCGGCACCGATGGCATTCGACAACTCCCCCAGCAAGCCAAGACGGCCGCGCTCGGGCCGCGAGCCCAGCGCCTTGTAGGTCTCTACGCCGGTGCGGTACCGCTTGGCGCGGTACATGGCGACGTCGGCGGCGCTCAACAGATCCTCCGGAGTGCGACCGTGCGTTGGGGCAAATGCCAAACCGATGCTGACACCGACCGACAGCGGGAAGCCGTCGACGACGATGGGCCGGGTGAGTTCGATGCGGAGTTGTTCGACGATCGCCATGGTCGACGCGTCGGACCCGACGTCGGGAATCAGCACGGCGAATTCGTCACCGCCGAGGCGGGCGACGACGGCTGCCTCAGGCGCAGACCGTGTGAGTTGATCGGCGATGCCGAGCAACACCATGTCACCCGTCTGGTGACCGAGGCGATCGTTGATCTCCTTGAAGCCGTCAAGGTCCAACAGCAGAATGGCGCCACGAACCTCGTCTGGGTTCGACGCCAGAAATCCGGACAGATGATTGTCGAACGTGCGTCGATTGAGAAGGTGAGTCAGGCCGTCGTGGTTGGCCTCGTGGGCACGTCGCAATGCCTGCTGCGTGCTTTGGTAGATCAACAACGCGGTCACGCCGAGGAGTGGCAACATCATCAGGCTGAAGTGGATTGCGACGACGAAGATCGGTGACAGTGCCAACAGTGCACCATCGGCTGAGATGCTGACGAAGAAGCTGCGACCCATCATCGAACGCAAGCTGGTCTTGTAGTGCAACGCAAGCACGATGCACGTCAACAGACCGTTGGCGATGAACACCAGGCCGCCGGACACTACGATCCCGATACCCCAGCGATACGACAGCCGACCGGCATCGGTGATCGGTGAGTCGAGACCGAGCAGTTGCAAAACGATTGCGCCCGCAGCAAGCGATGCCGTGATCTGCGCGGCGTTGAAGACGATCTTGGACACCGACTTGTGGTCGCGAACATCCACGAAGAGCGTGCACGCGGCCATGGCCGCAATTGCAACAAGCGGCGAACCCAGCAACACGATGCTGAAGGCGAATGCCCAGCCAGGCGTGACTTGGCCACCGTCGCCGAAACGGAACCACCTGGTTCTCGTCTCGCCGATGAACAACAGCCCGCAGAAGATTCCGATGTACACGCCCTTCGACGGCGGAATGATGCTGTGCTTGCTCAACGCAAAGACCAGAAACGTCAGGAGGACAGCGGCGACAGCCACCGAGGCGACATAGATATCGACCAGCCTGTGCCTCGAATCCTGATTGGTCGAGTTGTCGGGCACCAGCGGACTTCCTTGATCTACTACGAGTCGGATGAGCGTGGCGGCGCGGGGCTGGGACGCACCGCGCCGCAAACTCAGCTCAGGACCATTTCCAAGGCGCACCGACCGACGAGATCAACGCAACGAATGTTGCGATTGCCCCGGCGGCGCGTACCGATGTGTGCTTAAAGCTTCTCATCTGACGCTCCATTTAGATGGCGCTGCGAGTGTGATGGCGAGCATCACAACCGGCGCCAGCCTGTAGATGGTTGTTTTCGCTTGCTGACGCATATTGCGTCCCTCCTGCTCGGCAGTCCGTCCATCGCACGGCGGCGTCCGCCGTTCACCTCCACCGTGCCCCGTTGTTATACGCATGAAAATCATCGGGACCTAGACGCTGATCCTTAAGTGATTTTCAGGACATCATCAAGAAAATCGGTCTACCTGCAACATCTGAGCGGGACGTACCGCCCCGACAGCACGGACACCGCAGATGGACAACCGCGTCCAGTGACGCGTGCCCACGAAGGGTCAGGCGACCAATCCCCGCGGAAACGCGGTTTGAGTCGTTTGGCCTACCCGAACAAATCGGCGAGAGCGCCACCGCTGGGCTCTTCGTCGCTGCTGACGAACGCCGCGTAGCCATCGACCTCGAGCTGGTCGGCAAGCTCTGCTCCGCCTGACGACACGATGCGGCCCTTCACGAGAATGTGTACGTGGTCCGGATGCAACACCTCAAGCAGCCGGTTGTAGTGGGTTATGGCCAGCACGCCGAGATTCTGCTCGTTGGTCAGCGCCTCGATGCGCTGAGCGCAATCCCGCAACGCGTCGATGTCGAGACCGGAGTCGAGTTCGTCGAGGATGACGATCTTTGGCTCCAGCATTGCCACCTGCAGGGTTTCGTTGCGCTTCTTCTCACCACCGGAGAGGTCGACGTTGAGTGCCCGCTCGAACAATGCCGCATCGAACCCGATACGCAGCGCCTCGGCTTGCAGGCGCTCGTCGAGCCCCGCCGTGCCCATGCCCCTCGCGGCAAAAGCGTGATGCATGACGTCGACCAGCTGAACTCCGGGTACCTCGGTGGGATACTGCATCACCAGATGCAACCCGGCCTGCGCACGTTGCCAACTCGGCAGCGACAGCATGTCGACGCCATCCAGCAGCACCGAACCGGAGATCACCTCGTAGCCCGGCTTGCCCATGACGACGGCCGACAAGGTGCTCTTGCCTGCACCGTTCGGGCCCATGACGGCATGAACCTCGCCAGAGCGCACCGTCAAGGTGATGCCGTTGAGAATTGTCTTGCCGGCAACCGACGCAACCAGGTCGCGTATTTCGAGCGTGCTCACTGATCCTCCAAATCGATCTCGACCTTGCCATCGACAACACGGGCGACGTACACCGGCACGGGTTGGGTTGCCGGCAACGTTTGCGGCTCGCCGGTCTCGAGGCTGAAGGTGCTGCCGTGTTTCCAACACTCAATTTCCTTGGTGTCGCAGAACAACTCGCCCTCGCTCAATGAAACGTCGGCATGAGTGCACGTATCCCCGATTGCATAGACATCGTCGCCGATACGCACGATCGCAACAGCCCGGCCCCCGACATCGAAACGCTTTGCACTGTTGGGAGCAAGATCATCGAGTTGGCAGACCACGGTGCTCATCGTGTTCGCCTGTCAAGTTTGGCGGCAACTTGGGCACGTAGCTCGCTGGCCAGGGGGCCGACGGGTAATTGGGCAAGCACCTCGTCGAAGAAACCCAGCACGACCAATCGCTCCGCAGTGTCGGGCGGGATGCCCCGGCTCTCGAGATAGAACCGTTGATCCTCGTCGATCGGGCCGATGGTGCTGGCGTGGCTGCACTTCACGTCGTTGGTCTCGATTTCGAGGTTGGGCACACTCTCGGCCCAGGCCCCGGCGCTAAGGGTGAGGTTGCGGTTGGTCTGGTAGGCGACCGACCCCTTGGCTTCGTGGCCGATGCGGATCAGGCCGGTGTAGACGCTGCGTGCCGTGTCTTGCACCGCACCCTTGAACAACAGATCGCTGGTGGTGCGCGGGGCGACGTGGTCTTGCAGTGTGCGGAAGTCGTGCATCTGCGTTCCGTCGGCGTAGTAGAGGGCGACCTGCCGAGTGCTGGCACCCTGACCGACCACCTTGACGTCGGTACGCACTCTTGCGTACTCGCCGCCGAGGGCGACCGTGGCCAACAGGGTCGTCGAATCACGCTCGCCGATAGCTTGCTGGTGACCGAGTTGCCACACCGAGGTGCTGAGTTCGTTGATAGCCACGTAGGTGACGCGTGCAGCCTGCTGGGCACGGACGTATAGCCGCGGCACGATCAGCGCAGCGCCGGCGCCGTCGGAAACGAAGCGCTCGACAATGGTGACTTCGCTGTTCTCGCTGGCGTCGATCACCAGTCGCGGGAACGTCGCCTCGTCGTTGCCGTGCACGGTGTGGGTGACCATGATCGGTTTGGCAACGTGTGTACCCCGGGGGATCGACAGAATCGTTTCGCCATAGAACGACTGGCTGAGTTCGTCGAAGACGTCGTGCACGGCCGTGGTGTCGACGTCGTGATGATCGGCGATGTACCCGTTGGCGCCGTGAACGGTGGTGGTGGGAGCGGTTGGGTGGAAGCGGTCGAGCTGCAGTTCGCCGATCCGGCTGTAGCGCCATACCTCTTGCTCGGCACTGGGCAGGTCCATTGCCTGGGCCCGCTCTGCTGCGGACTTGCGATGCTGGTCAGAGGGGTCAGCGAGGTCGGGCGAGAACGCAAGCACGGCGGAAATTCTACTACCCGCGTAGTGCTAATCCCTACGATCTGATGCGCTGCTACTCGTCGCGGAAGCGGCGCATGATCTTGCGAAAACGCTTCTTGCGGGGCTGCCGGCTGATGCCGGCTTCCGACATGACCTGTGGCCCGATCGAGTTGAGGAAGTCTTCGGCTTCGTCGAGGATCGCAGCAGCGCTACCGTCGTCGATACCCGGCGGCTCGGGGGGCGTCGGTGGCGACACCATCGACCCGTATGTCCAGCCCGCGTCCATTCGCGGCTCGAACGCGCTGCAATGCTCCGGGCAGCGCCATGGCGCGTCAGGCGCCAGATCGAGATTGCATTTGCGCACCGTTTCGCCGTTCGCATAAGTGCGACTCTCGAAATTCTTGCACTCCTGACGCATTGGCATAAGCGAAGCGTAGAACCGCTAGAGCCACGCGCAACCTTCATACCAAGTTCTCACCGATCTCCCGTCGCCGCGGCCGATGGTGCGGCCTACGATCAAAATCACCACGAAGGAGATTCCTGACATGTCACGAACCAGAGCGATTGCATTCAGCGCCGTTGGCGGCGCCGTTGCAGCCATATTGACCGCCAACATCGCGTTCGCCGATGGTCGCGGTTTCGGCGGAGGATTCGGCCGGGGCGGTCGCGGCGACGGGATGATGTTCTTCTTCCCGCTGCTGATGCTGATCGCCGTCGCCGCCTTGCTGGTGGTGCTGTGGCGCGGGCGGCACACGGTTGCATCTACCGTTGCCGGGCCGCCACCCGCCTCGCCCACTCTCAACGCCCAGGCAATCTTGGCCGACCGTCTGGCCCGCGGCGAGATCACCCCCGACGACTACCGCGCCGCGATCACAGTGTTGCGTGAAAGTCCCCCGCCCCCGCCCGTCGGCTAGGCGTTCTGAATCCCGCGTCGCTCGCGTGCTGTGGGGCTGCGCTGGCACCGAAATGGCGCCGGCGGCCCATTTCGCGTCCTGCGTTGCCAGGTTCTTTGATGAGCGTGAGCGATTAGAAGCGCGGAGCGTCTGTGCGCGCGCACAGACATTTCAACTGACACTGAACGGCGCCGGGCCGCAAACTTCCGGCTGGCGCCAGAGTTAGCCGACGCTGCCTTCCATTTGTAGTTCGATGAGGCGGCTCCACTCGACCGCGTACTCCATCGGCAGCGTGCGGGTGATCGGCTCGATGAAACCGTTGACCACCATGCTCATTGCCTGCTCTTGCGACAGGCCGCGACTCATGAGGTAGAACAGCTGCTCGTCGGCGATCTTGCTGACGGTTGCCTCGTGTCCGATCTCGGCGTCGCG
>JAENVT010000413.1 GCA_016650435.1 Ilumatobacteraceae bacterium | reverse complement strand
GTACATCCGGGAAACGTGATCCAATCTGCCGACGGTCCGGTGCTGCTCGACTGGGATCTGCTATGCCGTGGGCCGGCGGCTTGGGATCACGCCCCATTGCTGACGTGGACCGAGCGCTGGGGTGGTGAGCCGGGTATCTACGAAGCCTTCGCCGCTGGCTACGGACGCTCCTTGGGCGACGATCCTGTTGCCCAGGCGATCGCCGAACTGCGACTGGTCGCAGCGACCCTGATGCGTGTTCGCGCCGCCCGCCAGAACCCGGCAGCGGCCGCAGAAGCCGAGCTGCGGTTGCGCTACTGGCGCGGAGAACACGACGCACCGCAGTGGCACGCGCAATAGTCAAACCAAAAGTCAAAACGGCTGGTCGACCGGGCAGAAGTAGCAGGCGCGCCCGCCGAGTTCGACTGTGAGGATCGGCGAGCCACAGCGAAGGCAGATGTCGCGGTGGTAGACGTAGGTCGTTTCGCCCCGGCTGGTGCGACCGGTGGGCACATCGAACTCTTCGCGGTCCAGCGTCACGATCCGGTCTTCGGCAAAGCCTCGCTGCAGCATCTCCACGATCGTCGCCCACAACGCCGCGAAGTCGTCGGGGGCGACCTTGTTGCCGGGGCGCATCGGGTTGATGTGGTTGACGAACAACGCCTCGGCCCGATAGACGTTGCCGAGACCGCTGATCACCTTTTGGTCGAGTATCAGCTGGCCGATCGGGGCAGCACGGCGAACGATTGCGTCGTACGCCTTCTGCGGCTGGGCATCGTCGCGCAGCGGATCGGGGCCGAGTCGGGCCACGATGCGATCGCGATCGTCCGCGGTCCCGATCGTGCAGTCAGTCGGGCCGATGAGGTCGATCGTCGCTTTCTGAACCATCATCCGCATCCGAACCGTCGCTGCCTCCTCCGGCCCGAGATCGCGGTACACGCGGAACCTGCCGAACAGACCGAGATGGACGTGCCCGACGAGTCCATTTGCCCAGAAGTAGAACAAATGCTTTCCGTAGGCTTCGATCTGCTTGAGACGGACACCATCGACCAGCTCCGCGGCGGAGGCAAAGCGACCTTGCGGCGACGAGACAGCGACGCGCTTGCCGCGCAGGATCTTCGAGTGATCGACAGCAATTCGGTGAAGTGTGTGACCCTCAGGCATGCTGACAGCGACGTTACGGGTACGTTGGGAGCAGCGTGAAACTTCACCTCGACGACAATGATCTGAGCACCTGCGTGGCCTGCGGACTGTGCCTGCCGCACTGTCCCACGTTTCGCGTGACCGGCGAAGAGGCGCTGTCGCCCCGCGGGCGAATCTCGGCAATGCGTTCGGTTCACTTCGACGACGCGCCGATCACCGACGACTTCGTGCACTTCATGGAGACCTGCGTGCAGTGCCGTGGTTGCGAACCAGCCTGTCCCAGCGGCGTGCCGTTCGGTCAGCTGATGGAGGGCACCCGCGACACGTTGACGGCCACCCACCGGACAACCCCATGGTGGCAGCGCCTCGGATATCGCGTGCTCGGACATCATCGCCTGTTGCTCTGTGGCTCGACCATGATCGCTGTCGCTCAACGGCTGCACCTCGTACCGAAGCGGATGGGATTGCCGAAGCTGGCCGTACGCCGCGGCCCAGTTCCCGAGTCGACAGGCGGCGATACATGGCTGTTCACTGGATGCGTCATGGATGCGTGGCAGCGCGAGACCCATCGCAACACCGCCAAGGTCTTGGACGCAATCGGAGTCACCTACAGCACGCCGAGTTCGGACGGCGCCTGTTGTGGTGCGCTGCACGTTCACGCCGGGCTGTCCGACGAGGCTAAGCGTTTGGCGGAGCGCGTCATGCGTTCGATGCCGGGCGATGCCCCGATCGTGGTCAACTCGGCCGGCTGTGGCGCGGCGTTGAAGGAGTACGGGCACCTGCTCGGCACCGTGGAAGCAGCGGCCTTCAGTGCCCGAATACAAGATGCCAGCGAGTTCGTTGCGCCGATGGTGGGGCGTCTGACGGTGCGGCGTCGGCTCGGCCCGGTGACGGTGCAAGACCCGTGCCACCTGCGCCATGTGCAGCGCGCTCATCTGCCGGTGCGCACTGTTCTTTCGGCCGTCGCCGATGTTGTCGAACTCGACGACGAGGGTCTGTGCTGCGGCGCCGGCGGCGCGTTCTCGACGCTGCAGCCCGTGCTTGCCGGCGAGATCCGAGAACGCAAGTTGGCTGCCATCCATCGAGCCGGTCCGCAAGTCGTCGCCAGCGCCAATCCCGGGTGCGCCTTTCATCTGGGCGCCGCGGGCGTCAACGTCAAACACCCGATGGATCTCGTCGCCGAGGCATTGTGAGCGAGGGCCGATACGACGATCTCGTCGACCGGCTACAGGTTGTGGCCGACGATCTCGATCAGATCACGTTCGATCAACTGCGCGAGGCGTCGGCCGAAGGCCGAGGCAGGCCGGTCGACGACAAGCGGCTGACCCAGGCTCGTCGGGCGGTCGAAAAGGCCATTCATCTGCTGCGGGCCAATTCAGGTTCAGCGGTCGACGAATGAGTTGATGGTGTCGAGGATCTCGCGCAGCACACCGCTGCTGTGGTTCGCCAAGGTGAACGTGATGCGTGCCAGATCGAGCTTGTCGTTCTCCCTGCGTTCGGGTTCGAACGGCGTGGCCCGGGCAATCCCACCCTTGCAGAGGCTGCCGAACTTCTCGTTGAGCATTGCCAGTTGCGCATCGGTTGGCGCCTGCTTCATTCGCATCACGACCAGATGCCCGACGTAACGGATCGAGTCGAAGTTCCTGTAGAACCCGAGCACTTCGTTGACCGCCGCCTCAGTTTCGTCGGTGACGAGATACAACTCGGTGTCAGCGGCAGCCACGAGGCCGCGCTCGACCAGTTGTCGGCCAACGAAGTCATGGACGGTTTCCCAGTACGGATCGCCGGGGGTATCGAGGAAGACGATCGGCACCGGCAAACCCTTGCCGGTCTGGGTCAGGGTTAGCAGTTCGAACGTCTCGTCGAGCGTTCCAAAACCGCCTGGCAGGCACACGAAGCCCCTGCTCTCTTTGATCAGCATCAGCTTGCGGGTGAAGAAGTACTTCATGCTGACGTATTTCACGTCGCCGGCGATGACGGGGTTGGCACCTTGCTCGAACGGCAGCCGGATCGACACCCCGATCGACTTGTCGCGTCCGGCGCCCTCCATCGCTGCCTGCATGATTCCCGGACCTGCACCGGTGACGACCATCCAGCCGGCTTCGGCGAGCTTGGCAGCGACGTCGCGGGCTTGCATGTACAGGGGATCGGCCATCTGCGTGCGGGCGGATCCAAAAATAGTCACCTTTGGAACGTCGCGGAACGGTGCGAACATCTTGAACGCCTCGCGCATCTCTTCGAGCGCAGCTCCGGCGATCTTCAGATCGAGCTGGTTCGGTCGGTCGCTCAGGAGAGCAAACGCTGACTCGATGAGCTGTTGTCCAAGGCGCCGGTTACGACCGAGATCCATCTCATCGAGCAACTCTTCGATGGACGTGTCCTTCACGCGCGTAGCTCGGTGGCCTTCGTCTCGAGGGCCGCGAGAAGCTCGTCGAAGCTCTTTTGAAAGCTCGACACACCTTCGCGCTCCAGTTTGTCGGCCACGTCGTCGAGATCGACTCCGACTTCGGCCAACGCCCGCCACGCAGCTTGTGCTTGGTCGAGATCGGCGTCGACTCGCCTGGCCAAATGCCCGTGATCCGCAAATGCCTCGATCGTCGCCTCGGGCAAGGTGTTGACCGTGTCGGGCCCGATCAACTCGTCGACGTACAACGTGTCAGGGTAGGCAGGGTTCTTGGTCGACGTACTGGCCCACAGCGGACGCTGTACGACAGCGCCCTTTGCTTTCAGTGCCTCCCACCGGTGCCCGCTGAACGCCCTCTGGAACATCTGGTAGGCCAACTTGCCTTGGGCGACGGCACCCTTGCCACGGAGTTCGAGCGCTTCGGGCGTGCCCAACGTCTCGAGACGCTGGTCGATCTCGGTGTCGACCCGGCTGATGAAGAAACTGGCCACGCTGGCGACCCGCGACAGGTCTGCGCCAGGTTGCGTGGCATACGTCTCGAGACCTCGAACGTAGGCCTCGATGACTTGCTGGTAGCGCTCGAGGCTGAAGATCAACGTCACGTTGATGTTTCGGCCCTCGGCAATCATGGCCTGGATGGCGGGCACGCCTTCGGCGGTGGCGGGAATCTTGACCATGAGATTTGGCCGGTGAATCTGCTCGTGGAGGTGGCGCGCCGCGGCCTCGGTGCCCGCACTGTCATGGGCAAGATCCGGGGCTACCTCGACGCTGGCATAGCCGTCGGCGGCGTGGCTGTCGTGATACAACTCGGCAAACACATCGAGGGCGCCGTTGATGTCGGCCAGCACCATCGCCCAGTAGTCGTCGATGATCGGCCGCCCGGCGGCCGCCAGCTTCTTGAACTGCTCGTCGTAGTCGGGGGAGCCCTGGATGGCCTTCTGGAAGATCGTCGGGTTGCTGGTGAGACCGCGGATGCCCTTGTCGACCAGGTGACCGAGTTGGCCGGAGGTGATGTAGCCACGCTTGAGGTTGTCGAGCCACGGGCTCTGCCCGAACTCGTGATACAGGTGGGCGAGACGATCCATGATTACCCCTTTGCCTGAGCCAACCTGGTGGCTGCTGCTACGACGTTAGCGACGTTGATTCCCAACTTGTCCATGACGACATTCCCCGGTGCGCTGGCCCCGAAACGGTCGATGCCGATCGATTCGTCGGCGTACCGCTCCCATCCGAACGTCACCGCGGCCTCGACCGACAGAACTGGCAAACCCGCCGGCAGCACGTCGTCTTGATAGCTGGCGCTCTGGGCGGCGAAGCGATCCCACGACGGCATGCTGACAACGTTCGCCCGAATACCGACGACGGAGAGTTGCTCGGCCGCCTCGACGCACAACGACACTTCGCTGCCCGTGCCGACCAGCACCACCTGCGGACGGTCGGCCTGGCGCACGACCGCGGCACCTGGCTCGACCGCGGACCCGTCGGTGCAGACGGTGACCGACTGACGGCTGAGCACAAGGGCGGTGGGACCATCGTGGGCAACCGCCGCCTTCCATGCTGCGACCGTCTCGTTGGCATCGGCGGGGCGGATGACCTGCAGGTGCGGGATCGCCCGCAACGTGGCGAGTTGTTCGATCGGTTGATGCGTCGGACCGTCCTCGCCGACACCGACAGAATCGTGCGTCCACACGAAGATGACTTTGGCGTGGCTGAGAGCAGCGAGCCGAACCGACGGGCGCATGTAGTCGACAAACACGAAGAATGTTCCGCCAGCGGGGAGCACCCCGCCGTGTTTCGCCATGCCGACCATTGTCGAGCCCATCGCGTGCTCGCGGATGCCGTAGTACATCTGCCGCCCGCCGGGGTGATCGAACGACTGGGCGAGTTGGTCGGCGAGCTTTGTGCCGGTGTTGCCCGTCAGATCGGCGGCGCCGGCGAAGAGACCTGGGACACCGTCGAGCGAGGCATTGAAGGCCTTCTCGATCGCGACGCGTGTGGCGATTTTCTCTCCCTGTTCGAAGGTCGGCAACGCCGTCTCCCATCCGGCGATACCGGTGGCGCCCCAGCATGCATCCCACGCGGCCTCGTCGAGCGTGGACGCGGCTTTGCGCTTCGACCAATGGCCGAATTCGCTTTCGCCGCGCTCCGCGGCGAGTGTGCGATACGCCGACACCAGATCAGTCGGTGCCCAGAACGGTTCGTCGGGGATCCCCATTACCTTTTTGGTGCGGGTGACCTGCTCGGCCGTGAATGGATTGCCGTGCGCCTCGTGTCGATCGGTCCAGTCGGGGCTCGGCGCAGCGACATGGCTCCGCAGGATCAGCAGCGAGGGCTTGTCGGTGACCGCCTTGGCATCG
>JAENVT010000412.1 GCA_016650435.1 Ilumatobacteraceae bacterium | reverse complement strand
CTCCCAAGATGGCGAACATCATGATCGACATCCACCACCAGCTTCCGCCGTCCATGCCGTTCCAGTTTCCGTTGTTCATGATGTATCTCCTTGTTCGTTCGCTTGTGTTCGGGGTGGGCCATCTGGCCGGGTTCTCGCGCAAACTGGACCGTCAGCTGCGCACGAGCCGGGATATGGCTTGGACGGCTTCGGTGAGTTTGGCGTCGCGTTCTTCATCGTCGCCTTGGGCGGCGGCTTGTACCACGCAGTGGCGGAGGTGTTCGTCGACGAGGCCGATGGCGACGCTTTGCAGGGCGGCGGTGACCGAGGACAGTTGGGTGAGCACGTCGATGCAGTAGTCGTCGGCTTCGATCATGCGATGCAGTCCGCGTACTTGGCCTTCGATGCGGCGCAGACGCAGCAGGTAGTCGTCTCGGTTCATTGTGTAACCGCGCATCTGGGTTGTCCTGTTCAACTCGGGTCGTCGAGATCAGTCGCGGCTCGGCGGTGGCCCACGGCCGAGACTGGTCGCTGCGGTGGGCTGGTGGATGACTCGGCCGTGCGGGCCGGGTCGTGTTCGCAGCCATGACCGGCGTGGTCTTCTTGGCCATGAGTGCCGGCCATGCCGCGCATCATCATGAACATCATCAGCGGGCAGGCAAGGAAGATGGTGAAGGGCAGCACTGTGGCGAGCGGGGCGCCGAAGGCGATCACTACAGCGGCTAAGGCTGCTGCGCCGATCATGTAGGGGAACATCCGGTTTGAGTGCATCATCATGCGTCTCTTTCGAGTTGGTCTCTGCAATCAGTATCGACCCCCGCCGCCGCCGCGAATAGAGTCCAAAGTCCCTACCCCTAGGGGGTATCCGCCGGGCATAGTTGACGTGCGGCCGGCAGGTCGCAGGAGGTTGTCCCATGAGTGCAGCGCAGATCATCGTCACCCTTGTCGGCGGGCTCACTATCGCGGTGCTGGCTCGATTCTTCTTTCGGTCTCGCGCGGCCGTTGAGGCGGTCGAGCAGGCCGGGGTGCAGGAGGTGCGGGTGGTGGTGCGGGGCGGTTACAGCCCTGATGTGGTCCGCGCTCGGACCGGGTTGCCGTTGCGGATCGTGTTCGATCGCCAAGAGGACGGTGATTGCTCGTCGCGGGTGGTGTTCGCCGATCTGTCGTTGAGCCGTTTCCTGGCCCCGTTCGCGCAGACAACGGTCGAGTTCACGCCAACCCGTCCCGGGTCGTATGGGTTCGCGTGTGGGATGAACATGATCCACGGCACGGTGCTGGTCGAAGGCGAACCCACCTCAGCATCAGACAACGGCAACACTGGGTACGACGACGAGTTGGTCGCCGCGGATAGAGGCGAGGATGTCGAGGTGGCGGCGCGGCGCGCCGAAGTCGTCGCCCTGTCGCAGCGGCTGCTGGTCGGCGCGGCGCTGACTTTCCCGGTGTTGTTCGCGGTGATGGGCCGCGACGTGTTCGGGTTCGGGTGGATCCCGATGGTGCTGATGAACCACTGGCTGCAGTTCGCTCTGGTCACGCCGGTGATGGGGTGGGTGGGTTGGCCGATCCACCGCACCGGTTGGTTGGCGCTGGCGCATCGGGCGGCCGACATGAACAGCCTGATCACTCTCGGCACGGTCGCCGCGTTCGGTTACAGCACGGTCGTCACCATTGCCCCAAGTGTTGTGCCGGCGGACGTGCGCGACGTGTACTTCGAGGCGGTCGGGGTGATCATCACCCTGATCCTGCTCGGCCGTCTCCTCGAAGCACGCGCCAAGGCAGGCACCGGCGAAGCCATCCGACGTCTCATCGGCTTGCAGGCGCGGACCGCCCGGGTGGAGCGCGACGGTTCCACCGTGGAGATTCCCGTGGAGGACGTCGTGGCGGGCGACGTCGTCCTGGTGCGTCCCGGCGAGAAGGTGCCAGTCGACGGCGAGATCCTCGACGGGCGCTCGAGTGTGGACGAGTCGATGGTGACTGGCGAGTCGATGCCGGTGACCAAGGCGGCCGGTGATGTCGTGATCGGCGCGACTCTGAACCAGACCGGCGCGTTCCGGATGCGCGCTACCAAGGTCGGCAGCGACACCATGCTCGCTCAAATCGTCAGGCTGGTCCGCCAAGCACAGACTTCCAAGGCCCCGATCCAGAGGCTGGCCGACGCAGTCGCTCGCTGGTTCGTGCCCGCCGTGCTGTTCGTGGCCATTGCCACCTTCGTGATGTGGTTCGATGTCGGCCCCACACCGGCATTCCAGTTCGCGCTGGTGGCGGCCGTCGCAGTATTGATCATCGCCTGCCCATGCGCGTTGGGGATCGCCACT
>JAENVT010000411.1 GCA_016650435.1 Ilumatobacteraceae bacterium | reverse complement strand
TGCGCTGGCAGCAACCGGTGGAGAAGCAGAGATCAACATCGATCCGAGCGTTCGCATCAAGCTCGGCGAACTCGCCCAAATCGCCGAGTTGCACGTCCGCGACCTCACCGGTTTCGACGGGCCGTCACCAGAGGTCTTGCCAGTCACCTCTGGTGCCTGGGCACAGCGAACGCTCGAGGCGTACCGGCCGCTGTTCACAGAGTTGGCCACCTCGCTCGGCCAGCCCGCACCACCATCCGATGACGACGACGCCCTCGATCTCAACGCGGACCCGATGATGGCGATGATGGCCAACCTCAGCAAGATGATGGCCCCATCGATGATGGGGATGGCGGTCGGCTCGATGGTCGGGCGAATGGCCACCCAGGCCTTCGGCCAGCACGACCTGCCGATCCCTCGGCAGGACTCGAGCCTCACCGTGCTTCCCGGCAACATCGATCGTTTCGCTGAGGAATGGAGCATCTCCGCGGACGAGATGCGAATGTGGGTGCTGGCTCAAGAGCTCACCGGCCACGCACTGTTCTCGATCACCTCGCTCCGCGAGGACTTCGCGTCGCTGGTGCGCCGCCACGTCGGCGCCTTCAGGCCCGACCCCGAGGCAATTGCAGAGAAGCTCTCGTCACTCGATAGCGACGAGGGTGACCCGATGCAGGCGATGCAGCAGGTGCTGAGTGATCCCGCGGTGTTGCTCGGCGCGGTGCAGTCAGCGGAGCAACGCGAACTGCAGCCGTCGCTCGACGCCGCGGCCGCAGCGGTGATCGGGTACGTCGACTACATGGTGGATGGAGTTTCGGTTCGGGTCATCGGTGGCGACGCGCTGCGGATCGCCGAGGCCGTGAGGCGCCGCCGGGTCGACCACAATGCCGACGATCTCTACACCGAGCGCCTGCTTGGCCTGCGCCTGACACATCACCAGGTGCAGCGCGGCAAGAACTTCGTGGCCGGTGTCGTTGATCGCGTTGGCGAGGCGCGGCTCAGTGCGCTTCTCGCCCGCCCGAAGGCCCTGCCGACCGCGGCCGAGATCGACGCTCCGGGGTTGTGGGTCGCCCGCCTCGAACTGGTGGGCGAGACCGAGCAAACCGAGTAGAGACGGCTGCGGTCGACCTGCCTCGCAACCGCGAGCGGGCCGACTGTGTGAACAGAAAGACCGCCAGCACGCCGACCAGCCCGACCGCCAGGAACGCTGCCCGGCCAGGGAGCGTGAACAGCACCGGGATCACCCCGGCCAACGCCCACGACAGTTGAAAGCGCGTCTCGAACTTGGCAAATGCGCGACCCTGGTTGGCGTCGGGAGCGTCGCGCTGCACGATCGAGTCGAAGGCCATCCGGCCGATGCCCGAAGCCAGGTTGGCAACCGCGGCCAGCACAATGGCCGCCCCCACGCCGCCGAACACTGCCGCGCCGAGGCCGGACAGGGCCACCAGAACGATCGCCACCGTCAACATCAGTTCCTCGCGCAATCTGCTGCGCAACGGTGAGGCGAGACCGTTACCGATCATCAGCCCCGCTGTTGACGCTCCGATGACCACGCCGATCCACACGTTGCTGTAGTGGTTCTCGCGCAGCCAGAACAGGAGCTCGAAAAACAGAAAACCGATGACGGCGCGGATCAAGCTCATCGCAATTGCGGCCGAGCGAAGCGAGACGTTGCGCAACTCCATTCGCTCTGCTGGCTGCGCCGACTGCGCAACGAAACCACGAGGCAGTTTCATCGCCGCAACCACCGCGCACATGAACATCACGATGCCGAACAGCAGCGAAAGCTTTGGCGAAATCGCCGCGAGTGCGCCCGCGGGTGCAGCGGCAAGAGCGCCGATGGCGCCGGAGATCAAGCCGAGCTTGGAGTTGGCTTCGACGAGCTCGGTCTTGTTGTTGACGACTGTAGGGATCAATGACGAACGCGAGACCCCGTATGTCTTCTGCAGGATCAGCACGCCGAACGACAACGGGAACAGCAACAAGTCGTCGAGGTGAAAGATCATCACCGCGAACAGCAACGCCCGGCCGACAGCGGTGAGCTGGATGATCAACCTGCGGCCGCCGGGCGCCCTGTCGATGAATGGACCGATGAACGGGGCGACGACTGCAAACGGAGCGAAGCTGACCAACAGATACAGCAAGACCTTGCTGCGCGCCGCGTCGGGACTGATGGAGAAGAACAGCGAACCGGCCAACGAGACCACCATGGCCACGTCTCCAGCCGTCATCAGGGCGTGCGTTCGGGCCAGTCGTTTGAACGGGGACAGCGTCGGTACCGGCGGGGTTGCGGGGATTGGAGGGCGCCGGCCACTTGACACGCTGGCATGGTAGGGCCAGCCCGCCCCCACCCGGGCGCTCAGTCCTTCGAGCGGTCGAACTTGTACCCGAGGCCGCGGTACGTGATGATCCGTGTCGGGCTTGTCGGGTTCGGCTCGACCTTGGCACGCAGGCGTTTGATATGCACATCGAGCGTCTTGGTGTCACCGACGTAGTCGCTCCCCCAGACCCTGTCGATCAACGTCTCGCGCGGCAGCACGCGACCCGCGTTGGCCAGCAGCAGATGAAGCAACTCGAACTCTTTCAGAGGAAGGGCGACGTCTACGCCGTCGATCGTGACCCGATGTTCATCGGGGTCCAGTTTCACCTCGCCGACGGCGAGTGAACCGGGCGAGAGCTCCGACGCTGCAGCCGAGTCGTTGGGTGATCGACGCAAAACGGCACGCATCCGTGCGACAACCTCGCGCATGCGGTATGGCTTGGTGATGTAGTCGTCGGCACCGACCTCGAGCCCGACAACCGTGTCGATCTCGGCACCCTTTGCGGTGACCATGATGATCGGCACATGGCTGCGTTTACGCAACTGGCGGCACACGTCGATGCCGCTGAGTCGCGGCAGCATCACGTCGAGCAGAACGATGTCGGGTTGGACTTCGTCGAAGCGCTGGACGGCCTCAAAGCCGTCGGTCACCGAGATCACTCGAAAACCTTCGCGGGTCAGCCCAATGGTGAGAGCCTCGACAAAGCTCGGCTCGTCTTCGACGACGAGTACCACAGGCTGGGTTGTCATGGTTGCCCCGCTGGTATGTGGCCCGCCGGAATGTGGCCGGCCGGAATGTGGATGGTGAAGACCGAGCCCTCGCCCTCTCGCGATTGAACGGTGACCTCGCCAGAGTGGTTCGTTGCCACATGGCGCACGATCGACAGGCCGAGCCCAGTGCCTCCGGTGTCGCGGCTGCGGGCCCGATCGACGCGATAGAAACGCTCGAAGATCCGGTCGGTGTCGCGGGCCGGGATGCCAACGCCGGTATCGGTGACGACGATCTCGATCCACTCGTCTTGGCGACGAGATTCGACGATCACCTCCGAGCCGGCATTGCTGTACTTGACCGCGTTCTCGAGCAGATTGGCGACCGCTGACACCAGCTGCCGATGGCTACCGACAACGTGAAGATCGCCGGGCTCGTTGTGGACGAGGACCTTCACCGAGTGATGCTCCGCCGCGGCTTGGGCGCGAGCGACGGCGTCGTCGACAACGTGGGCGACGGCAACGAGGTCTTTTGCTGCAGCGCCGCCAAGCTCGGTTCGAGACAACTCGAGCAGGTCGTCGATCGTTCGGGCGGCGCGGTGCGCCTCTTCGACCATCTTCTCGGCGAGCCCGCGAGCAGCTATGGGATCGTCGACGTCGGCCAGCGCCTCGGCCAGCACGGCGAGTGCTCCGACCGGAGTCTTCAGCTCATGACTGATGTTGGCCACGAAGTCGGTGCGGACTGCCTCGAGCCGGGCTCGTTCGCTGACATCGTCGATAGTCACCAATGCGCCACCATCTTCGAGAGGGATCGCGTGAATGGCCAGCACGGTGCGCGGCGGTCCGATGAACTCGACGACCTGGCTGCTGGGCTCACCACGAACGGCGCGACGCACATGCCGTTCAACTGCCTCTTCGACGAGCACGGCGGCGTGACCGTGGTAGGTGTGCGCCGCGACGTTCTCGACCCTGGTCTCGCCAGTTGGACCCGTGAGCACCACGCCGATCGGCAGCGCGTCGAGTGCCCGGCGCAGATGCATAACCTCCGCTTCCAGTCGTGCGAGCTGAGGCTGGGCATCGTTGCGTTCTGGCTCGACCGCTACCGGCTGTCGACGACGACGGAACGTCATCACGGCGTGTGTTCACCGTCCGCGGTGCTCGCCAGACGTGGCAGCTCTCCAGTGTCGTCGACACGTTGGCGGAACCGCTGGGCACCAATGTGCTCAGGCATCCAGCCGGTGATGACGAATCGCACCCGCTCCCCCACGTTGACGGCGTGATCACCGATCCGCTCGTAGAAGCGGGCGAC
>JAENVT010000410.1 GCA_016650435.1 Ilumatobacteraceae bacterium | reverse complement strand
GCCAAGTTCACCGGTTTTTCGCTCAAAGCGGTCGGCGCCAAGACTGCTGCGGTGTTGCCGGGCTTGACCAAAGCTGATGCGACGGCGCTGGCGGCCAAGATCAACACAGCCGGCGTGGCCACGGCGACGACGTTCCACCTGACCTCGTCGTCGACGACGACCTCAACGACGACAACGACCGTGAATACGTCGGCCACGAACTACGAAGTGGTCGATGGCATCTTCACGACCAAGACCGCAGCCCAGGCGAAGATCGACAAACTGACAGCGGCCAAGTTCACCGACTTCACGATCAAGCCGATCACTGGCAAATTCGCCGTCGTCAAGGCCGGGTTGACCAAGGCCGAAGCCACAGATCTGGTGACCAAGATCAACGCGGCCACCCTCGGCCCATCGCGGGTGAAGGCGCTCTAGCCGGGGATCGATGGCGGTCCCGGCGGCGGGTGCACGGGCAGAATCAGCGGGGGTCTGGGGGACTGGGTGAAGTCAAAGGCTTGGCTGATATCGCCGAGTTGCGGCGCATTTTCGCGGACATCGGGTCGAGGGTCGGGTCGTCCATCTGTCTTCGGGTCGAGGCGTTGTCCGCCGAGGAAATCGTCCTCGATGAACTTCACGTATGCGTCGAAGCTGAGCGTCTGATGATCGATGTAGCCGACCTTCGCATACGGACTGATCACCAGACCGGGGACTCGGAGCCCGTAGCCGTTTTCGTCGACGACGGGTGGCACGACATGGTCGTAGAAACCTCCCCAGTCATCCCAAGCCAGAAAGATCGCGGTCGAGCCCCAATCGGGGGAGTTCATCACGGCGTTGATCAAGCTCGTCACGTAAGCCTGCCCAGCGGATGATGTGGCCGGTGGGTGTTCGCTGACCGCTCCAGACGGCACCACCCAACTGACAGCCGGCAGGGCGCCGCGCTTGGCCTGATCGTAGAAGTTGGTGACGGATTGAACGTTTGCTTCCTCGCCGTCGTCCTTCACCGTGTCGAAGTACGGCAACGGGTTCCAGATCCCCGGAGTCTTGGCGTTCTGTTTCACCGGCGCGCAGCTCACTGAGGCGTCCTCCTGACAGTCGGGCTCGTTGCCAGCGACGACGTAGTAACCCCACGACACGCCGTTCTTGTGCAACAGGTAGGTGAGGTCGGTCCATGCGTAGTCCGGGCCGGTCGGAACAGCGATGGGGTCACCTTCTGCGTCAGTCGCCGGCGTCGCGGTGGTTGTCGTTGCATGCTTGGTCTTGTTGCCTGAGTTGAAATCGGGTGGTGATCCGGGATTCTGCAAGGCATTCGTACAGCTCGAAGGGTCTCTGGGCGTGGTGCAATGCGCGGACCACTCCGACACCATGAACAAATGTTCCGGCAAGCTCCATGATGCGTTCGGTTCGAACATGTGATCTTGCAGGACGAAGTTCTGGGCGTACGCCCAGTAGTTCGGAATCTCGCGAGCGTCCTTCCATCCCATCACGTCCGGATGGGAGCCGTTCGTGCACGCCGGGTTGGTCGGGTCGGCACATCCCTTCCTGCCCTGCTCGGCCTGCAGGACGAAACCGTCCATCTTCCCGCCGGCGACATCGCTGACAGCGTTGGACTGCCCGTGCGGGCCGCCACCATTTACGTCAGCGGAATCGTGGAACGGAGCGACGCAGAGCCCGGATTCTGACGGCAGGCAGACGGTCGGTTTCCCGTCTACCATCGGAATGCCGTCCGCACCCGGGTATGTCCCGAAATAGGTGTCGAACGAACGGTTCTCCTGCATGATCACCACCACGTGAGCGATCTTGTGAATCCCGTCTGCTGCCGAACTCGCAAGAACGGACGTCGAAACCTCCGTGGTATCGGGCTCGACCCCCACCGTGGCGGCCACCTCTGTCGATGTCGGCGACGTACCTGAACAGGCAACGATCGCCACGGCAGCACTGCAGGCCGCAAACGTCAAGACACTCCGACGCATAGGACAACCTCCTTGTCGTCTCAGAAGTACACGACAACCTTGTGAGGAGATTGTGAGCGGTCGAGTTTCCTGAACTCGATCAGGCTTCGATCGTTACCAGATGATCGATCTCGTGGCAGGTCTGCGCGGCCATCCATGCTTCCTCTGCAACGCCGGGGTCACTCGTGGTGGATATGCCGCGATTGAACATCACGCTCACCAGCGCATCGACGACGACGGGGTCGAAATGCGTTCCTCGGCCGGCCTCGATATGAGAGAGGGCGTGGGCCGGGTCCCAGCCGGGGCGGTAGGCGCGGTCAGAGGTCAGCGCATCCCAAACGTCGGCGACTGCAACAACTCGTGCTTCCAGTGGGATCGCTGCGCCGGCGAGACCGGCAGGGTATCCCTTGCCATCCAGACGTTCGTGGTGATGGAGGATCACAGTCAGCACTTCTTGAAGCGATGGGGCTGTCGAAGCGAGTTCATAGCCGAGCTGCGGATGTGTCTCGACGATCGTGCGTGTCTCAGCGGTCAACGCTCCCGGCTTGTTGAGGATCTGATCCGGGATCGCGATCTTGCCGAGGTCGTGAAGGTAGGCGCCGCGGGCGATGATCCTCAGTCGGTCAGTCGGAAGAGACATCTGTAGTGCGAGCTCAACCGCCAGCTCGGCTGTTCGCAAGCTGTGGCCATGGGTGTACGAGTCCTTGACTTCAACCGCCTTCACCAATGTTGACAGTGCCTCGGGATATCCACGGACGATGTGCGCGAAGGGATCGTCGACGAAGACGTCGGCGAGCACACCGATGACTGCGCTCTGACGGCGGCCGCGTACGACTACGGCATACACCGCTGCGGCAAAGCCGGCGAAGAGATAGGCGTGGTAGTCCCACCATGACAACTGGGCGAACTTGCCATGCTCGAACGACACCACAGCCGCAACTGACATCGCTGAAGCGAGCACGAGCGCAAGTTGCACCGGATCCTTGCCGAGATGCCAGCGACGCCCGTGACGCAAGATCACCACAAGCAGACAGGCAATGGTGGCTGTGGAAACGATCGCCAGCAAGGTGTTCTCGAGCGCGATCGGGGCTGCGCCGTGAAAGCGGGTGGGATCAGCAACAACCGCTGCGACGAACGCTGACGCAGGGACCATTGGGGTCATCACCGAAATGACTGGGTGGCGCCCGACCCACCGATTCAGTCCCCGATCCTGAGGGCGACCGGCGATCAGCAAGCACACTGCGAACCCGGCGAGCGCGCCGTACGGCAGCCGCCCAACCCACATGTTCCCGGCGTGATGATGCAGTGCGCCTGGCGTGCTGAGACCATGCCCAACCATGAAGAGCCCGACGAACGAGCATCCAAGTGCCAACCAGACGACACCCGACTGCGGTGTCTGCGTCGCGGATACGACTGCGACTGCGGCGACGAAGAGCGCGCACGCGGCGATAGCCGACACAACCACCATGTGACCGCTGGCGGAGAACCATCGTGCGTCGAACCCTGGATAGGTGCGCAAGAACACGAGAAACAGCGTCGGCGCGACAAGCAGCACCGCAACCCCAAGCCATCGTCGAATCGTGTGAAGTATCACACTCACACATCGGCAATCTTGTTGCGATCTTGAGAGTCTTTAGACCTGTGAGCCGCTCGTTGTGCGGGTCGCCGCTATCGGACGTGGATGAGCACCGTCTGGATGGCGTTGCCTCCGTAGCCGAGACGGTTCCAATTGGGACTCTCCGGCTGCACGCGGCCGGCGAGGTCGGTGGCGCGGGAACGCACCGTGGTGCTTCCTTTTCCACCGACTTGGGTCAGCAGTTCCCACCACTGCCAACTATGGCGGCGACGCTCGCCGATCAATTGCGCCGGCTGCCACGAACCGTCGCCGACACTCACGTCGACGCCGGCGATCGGTGCCGCGCCTGACCACGCGACACCGCGGATCGTGAGTTGACCCGCGTCGACATCCACCTCGTCGGTTGGGGACGTGATCACCGACCGAACCTGTTGGAGGCGGACGGGCTCAGTGATGGTCGCGCCGTCGCGCTGCCATTCGTAGAAGTAGCGCTCCGTCTGGAAGTACGCCTCGAACGGCATGCCGATCAGATCGATCTCGGTCAACCATTTCACCGACGCCACCGCATACCAGCCGGGCACGACGAGTCGAAGCGGGTAGCCGTGCTGGACAGGAAGGGGCTCGCCGTTCATCGCATACGCGAGCAGTGCCTCCGAGTTGCGCGCGTCTTCCAGCGAAAGGCTGCGCTCGAACGCGATGGCCGG
>JAENVT010000409.1 GCA_016650435.1 Ilumatobacteraceae bacterium | reverse complement strand
GATCTTGGTCTTCAAAGCCTCACGGTCGAGGTCGTCGGGCAACTCGAGGGTGAGCTCGCGGGGTGCTTGGGTGACGCCGATGCGTACGTCCACGTCGGTCCTTTCGAAGAGGGTCGCGCCCATCGTAGAGACAGATCGCGGAAGTTGGGACTTTGCCTATGTCCTGATTCGTGGGAATGCTGTCATTGACGCCATCGTCACAACAGGCGATGATCGCCACATGGCTCGCCGATCAATCGTCATTGTTGCCTTCGACGGCATGCAACCACTGGATGCTGTCGGCCCCCATGAAGTGTTCGCCGGGGCGACGGCAGTACTGGCCGCGAAGAAGCGAGCGAATGCCGGCTACGACCTGTCCATCGTCTCGGAGCACGGCACGCCGATCACCACGGAGAGCGGATTGCAGATCGTCACGGCACCGTTTCCAGCGGGACGGCTGAGAATCGACACGCTGTTGATACCGGGCGGGGAAGGTTCACAGACAGCGCGGTACGACACGCCGCTCCTCGACTGGATTCGCAAGGCAGCACGCAACAGCCGGCGGGTCGCAACCGTGTGCAGCGGGACGTTCATCGGCGCTGAAGCTGGTCTGCTCGACGGTCGGACCGTGACAACACACTGGGCCAGAGCCCAGCAGCTTGCGGACGAATATCCGCGACTGACAGTTGATGCGGATCCGATCTACACACACGACGGCAGCGTGTGGACATCGGCCGGCGTCACCGCGGGCATCGACCTCGCCCTGGCGATGGTCGAGGTCGACTACGGCAGCGAGATCGCCCAGACTGTTGCGCGTTGGATGGTGATGTTCCTGCATCGACCGGGTGGCCAGACCCAGTTCGCCGCGCCGGTGTGGATCCCGCGGGCCGGCCGCACAACCGTGCGCGCCGCACAGGACTACATCGACAACCATCCCGGAGACGACCATCGCCTCGACCTCCTTGCCACGCGAGCGGCGATGAGCAGCCGGCATTTCAGCCGGGTGTTCACCGCCGAGGTCGGCGAGACGCCGGCGCGCTACGTCGAGCGAGTGCGCGTCGAAGCCGCGCGCACCGAGTTGGAGACAACGACGTCTTCGCTCGATCTCATCGCCATCACCTGCGGCCTCGGCACGGCCGAGTCGCTTCGGCGCGCGTTCCAGCGTCGCGTCGGTGTGGCCCCGGACGCATACCGGCGCCGATTCCACTCTCAATCCAGGTCTCAATCCCAACCGGCGCGGCAACTCCACGCCGCTTCATAGAAAGACTCATTCGATGCAGATCGCGATACCGCTGTTCCCTCGTTTCACGGCGCTCGACGCCATCGGCCCGTACGAAGTGCTGCAACGCATTCCTACGATCGACATCACGTTCATCGGCCATCAGCGCGGCGAGGTCCGCAGCGAGAACGGCATTCTCGGCGTCACCATCGACGCAACCTTCGAGGAGATGCCCAAGCCCGACATCGTGGTGTTTCCAGGAGGCGTCGGCACCCGGCCACTCGTGCACGATGAACGCGTGCTGGATTGGGTTCGCAACGCACACGAGACGACCACGTACACCACGTCGGTGTGCACCGGATCGATCGTGCTCGGAGGCGCCGGGTTGTTGAAGGGTCTGACGGCCACAACGCACTGGGCGTGCTACCCCGAATTGGAAGCGACGGGTGCGACGCCGACCGCAGAACGCGTCGTCGAGCATCTCGACGACAGGATCATCACTGCTGCCGGAGTGTCGAGCGGGATCGACATGGCCTTGAGGCTCGTCGAGCTACTGGTCGATCGCACCGCGGCACAAGCGGCCCAGTTGATGATCGAATACGACCCGCAGCCACCATTCGACAACGGTTCGTTGGCGAAGTGCGACGACGTGATCGTTCAGCGAGTAATCGAGTACGCACAACTGCGCAAGTAGCGGCGGTGCGCCTCAGAAGGTGGTCGCGCAGAACGTGTCGCCACGCGGCAACGATGCCTCGGTGCTGACATCGGTGTCGCCACACAACGCGCCGAGCATCCCCTTGACCATACCGCGGTCGACGGCGCAGATCACCGGGTGCTCGATCGCCACATCGCCGAACGGGCAATGGTTGTTGACAATTCGAAGTTGGTTGTTGCGTTGATCGGCGTGAGCGGCGAAGCCGTGCGCAGTGAGCGCGTCGGCGACCGCCTGCATGGCCGACCGCAGGCTTCGTTGCCCGGCGGCAACATCGGGACCCGAGAGTCCGGCGGCCATTGCCTGCCCGTATTCCTGACCGACTTGTTCGGCCATTGACTCGGCTTGATCGCTGGGTAGTAAAGCCAGGGCCTTGCCCAACAGCGACAGCACGAGATCGTCGCTGCGCACGGGCACGTCGATCGACACATTGGCCACTGATCGATAGCGCTTCGACGGGCGACCTGCGCCGGCGCCTTCGGCACGCTCCACGGCGACCTCGAGATAGCCGCCGGCGGCGAGACGGTCGAGGTGATGACGGGCGACGTTGGGGTGGAGACCGAATTGCTCGGCAACCTGCGAGGCCGTGACGCCTTCGTCGTGCTCGCGGGCGAACAAGTAGATGCCGCGACGGGTTGGGTCGCCGAACGCGTTGGTGATTGCCGACACAGTCGCGGTGAAAGCACCGGATGTCATCGGTGCGCTGGGCGGGTTCGCAGCCACGCCGGTATTCTACCTATCTGCGTAGTAGTAATTTGCTGCGACTGTTTCCCCGAAAGGCCACCATGCCGGCAACCACGACTGAGCAGATCATCGAGGCCTTGCGGCCCGTGGAGGATCCCGAGCTTCGGCGATCGATCGTCGACCTCGGAATGGTTCGAAAGGCATCGCTCGACAACGACGGCGTGGTCGATGTCCTGATCGCGCTCACCGTTGCCGGCTGCCCGTTGCGCAACGAGATCACCAGCCGGGTGACCGCAGCGGTGGCCCCGCTGCCCGGCGTGAAACGGGTTGCCCTCGACTTCACGGTCATGACCGACCAAGAGCGCGAGGCCGTGCGGATGATGGTGCACGGCAACCCCGGTGACACTGCCGGCCAAGGCCAGGCACACGGGCATGCCGAGGGTCGCAAGGTGCCGTTCGCCGAGCCCGGATCGAAGACACGTCCGCTGTTGATCTCGTCCGGCAAGGGCGGAGTCGGCAAATCGAGCGTCACCGTCAACCTGGCCGTGGCCCTCGCCCAACAGGGTTACTCAGTCGGCATCGTCGACGCCGACATCTACGGCTTCTCGATCCCGCGAATGCTCGGCGCCGATCGCGACCCCGTCGTGATCGATGGGATGTTGGTGCCGCCCGAAAGCCACGGCGTGCGCTGCATCTCGATCGGCTACTTCGTGCCGGAGGGCCAGGCCGTCGTCTGGCGTGGCCCGATGCTGCACAAGGCGCTCGAGCAGTTCCTCACCGATGTGTTCTGGGACGAGCCCGACTTCTTGCTGATCGACATGCCGCCAGGCACCGGCGATATCGCCCTCAGCCTCAGCCAGTACTTGCCGCGCGCGGAGGTGTACGTCGTGACGACCCCGCAGCCTGCTGCCCAGAAGGTCGCCGCACTGTCAGCGGCGATGGCCGCGAAGGTCAACATGACGGTCAAAGCCGTGATCGAGAACATGAGCTGGTTCACCGGCGACGACGGCAAACGCTACGAGATCTTCGGCGAAGGTGGCGGCCAGGAGCTTGCGGATTCCCTCGGTGTCCCGCTGCTCGGCAAACTTCCACTGTTGCCCGAGTTGCGCGAGGGCGGCGACGACGGCATCCCCATCACCGTCGCCGATCCCGACAGCGAGGCAGCCAAGCTCTTCCACGAGATGGCCCGCCGCATCGCCGTGGAGTTCAAGTCGAAGAAGATCTTCAACGCCGCCCTAAAAATCGGCTGACCACTCGCCGTCGCCGGTACGCCGGCCGGGCGCGAAACCCGAACCATTGGTTCCGAAATCGCGCCCGTGGGTGCGGAAACAGCACTCGCAGTTCCGAAATCGCGCCCAACCGCCTCGCTTTAAGTCGCTGCAGTGTCGTAGTTCGACAAATGGGTCGCCGTGGACATCGAATACAGCGGGGCGAGATGACCGGGCGATGACCGCCTCACATCGAGTCTGCGTCAGATTCCTTCTCGGCGATCGCCGACCGCAGCAAGGCGCGACCCGACCAGCGCATGAGATCTGTTGCGTCGTCGCGCGACAGACCGGCTACGTCGGTCAGCCAGACGAGCGCTTCTATTCCGATCGCGGTACGAATCGCCAGAGCGAGACGATGTCGTTCAGGCTCGAGCATCTTCGCGTCAACAGCGTCGAGCGCCTCCTCGATCCATTTGATTCCTCGGCCTTGCCGCAGCGGCAATTGGGCGCGCTCGCTGGCGCTCGCTTCGAGCGAGAGGCGAAGCATCGTGCGCTGTTGCGCCTCGTTCTCGAGATTCGAGCGAAGGAAGGCGGCGACGACGAGGTCGAGCCGAGTCGCCACGTCCTCCGGCGCGTCGGTTGGCAACAACGACGTTGCGCCCGTCTCCGGGTGAGCGGCTACGAGCAGCGCACGTTGGCTTGGGAAGTAACGGTACGCAGTGGTGCGCGAGATCTCCGCCGCTTCCGCCGCCGCTTCAACAGTGGGCGTGACACCCTTGGCAACGAGCTCGCGGGCTGCGGCGATGACGGCGTCACGAGTTCGGCGCTTCTGGGCCACACGACCACTGAACTCATATGGGATTGACATGGACATAATGGTACTCTACTGTCGTCATGGGACATGAGTTCCATAACGAAGGAGAGCAATCGATCATGAGTGCTGCAATCAACCCTCCAATTATCCGAGGCGCAGGCGAAGGCGAGAAGCGGTCATTCCTCGGAGGGGGCCTCCATACGTGGAAGCTCACAACCGAAGACACGGGTGGCGCCTTCTTCATGTTCGAAGACGTCCTGGCGGCGGACAAGACAACCCCGCTGCATCGACATCCGGAGGCCGACGAGACGGTCTATGTGCTGGAAGGTGAGATCCTCGTCAACATCGACGGCAAAGAAAGCCGGGTCGGCGCTGGCGGCATGACGTTCACACCGAAGGGACTACCGCACGCCTTCATCGTGGTCTCGGAAAGCGCACGGCTGCTGACCATCCAGACGCCAGGAATCGGTCAGGGTTTCTACCGCGATGCCAGCGAGCCCGCCACCGACGACAGATCCGACACGGTTGACATCGCTCGCCTTCAGGCGTCGGCGAAAGAAAACCCTCGCGGAGTGCAGCTCCTCGGACCACCTCCGTTCGAAAACCTCAAGGTCGTACGCTGACGCTGCAGGCGCCGCCTCTAGTCGCCCCAGTGGCGTTGTTCGACAAACGGGTCGCCGTAGTTGTGGTAGCCGTTGCGCTCCCAGAAGCCGGGCTCGTCGCTGTCACGTAGCTCCAGGGCGCGCACCCACTTCGCGCTCTTCCAGAAGTACAGATGCGGCACGACGATTCGCACCGGACCGCCGTGGATCGGTTCGATCGGCTCGCCGTCGTATGCATAGGCAACGATGGCTTCGTCGGTGGTGATGTCGGCGAGCGGAACATTGGTCGTGTACCCGAACTCGGCATGTTCCATCACGTGGGTTGCGTTGGCCTGGACCCCAGCGCGTTCGAACAGGTCACGCACGCGCACCCCTGTCCACGAGGTGTCGAACTTGCTCCACTTGGTGACGCAGTGGATGTCGAAGGTCAAGGTCACCGATGGCATCGCCTTCAGCTCATCGAGATCGACGGTGAACGATTGGTCGACCAGGCCGCGGACCGTCAGGTTCCACTCGCCGGGGGCGTACGTCGGCACGTCGCCGACATGGAGAACGGGAAATCGATCGGTGAGATATTGGCCGGGAGGCAACCGATCGGGGTTGTATCCCTTCTCGATCAGTTCTTTGCGGTTGCGATCGAAAAAGCCCATGCCCCAACAGTCTGCCCAATCCTGATGTCGTTACACCAGGGCCCAACGAGCGCTCGCCTACGCTGACCGCGATGAGCAGCATCCCGCCTCCTCCGCCTCCACCGATGTCGCCGCCTCCTGGCTACGTGGCGTATGGCGGTCCCGGAGCCAACTCGGGCGCATTCCAGGGCATTCGCCGAATATCCAAGGCGATCGTGGTGCTGTTGTGGATCTACCTGCCACTGCAACTACTGAGCATCGTCGATCTGATCAGGTTGCGGCACGAGGCCACGAAGTTTCTGAACGGGGACCAAACCGAACAGCAGTTCAGGGATGCGGTCCAGGTCAATGCCAGTTCCATCATCGGAGTGATGATCATCCCCATCGCTGTGTTGACGATGATCTGGATGTACCGGATGGCCGCGAACCTGCGCAAGCTTGGCCGGCCAGGCCAAACGTGGGCGCCTGGTTGGGCCATCGGCGGGTGGTTCGTGCCGCCGTGCATCGTCTATGCGGTCCCCTGGCTGATGTTCAAGGAGTTGTGGAGGGGATCCGACCCGGCGATCCCCCAAGGTGACCCCTCGTGGAAGCGAGCGCCAGTTTCGCCGCTGGTCACTGTGTGGTGGGTCATGTACGGGCTGGTCCCGCTGCTCGGAGTCTTCTCGGCGGCAGGCGTTGCTGGCCAATTCCGCGCCGGCGTGAGCATGCGCACGCTTGCCGAGCGTTTCCGCGACTTCGGTGCGCTCAACATTGTGTTCACGGTGATTGGCATGGTCACGACGCTGATCTACATGAAACTGGCACGGGAGTTGTCGGCGCGACACATGTTGGCCATACGCGAGGCCTGATGCTGTATCTCGTTCGCCACGCAAAGGCCGGCAGTCGCCACGACTTCTCCGGCAACGATCGCCTACGGCCGCTCAGCGGAACGGGTCGGCGCCAAGCAAAGGCGCTCGCTACGCGGCTCGTTGCCGAGGACGTCAAGAAGTTGATCAGCAGCCCCTACCTGCGGTGCATCCAGACGCTGCACCCCACTGCAAAAGCCATCGGTGTCAAGGTGGAGACTGACGAACGGCTAGCCGAGGGTCGCAGCTACGTCGATGTGTTGGACATGCTGGAGACGTTGCCCGATGGGACCGGGTTGTGCAGCCACGGCGATGTCATCCCCGAGACGATGGCTGCCCTCGAACGACGCGGATGCGAATTCACCTCACCGCTCGAGTGGCGCAAAGGCAGCGTGTGGGTGCTCCATCGCGACACACACGGCGAGATCGTCACCGCCGAGGCGTGGCCCCCGCCCGACGTCTGACGGCTCAGCTTGTAGACGCGGCCGCAGCAATGATGATCAGCAGCAAGGTGCCGACACCGACGTAGCCCAGGACGAGACCGGCGATGGCCATGCCCCTGCCTCGAAGCATCTCGTCTCTGTTGATCTGACTGAGGGCAACGTGCCCGAAGATGACGGCGAGGATGGAGCCGATCCAGTACACCCACACGATCCCCAGCACCATCGAGGCGATGGCCAGACCGCTCGTGCGTCCCGCCGGCGCGTAGCCGTAGTACGGCATCGGTGGCTGCGCCGGATACATACCGGGTGGCGGCGGAGGCACCGAGGGCGGCCCAGGCTGCGGGTACGGATCACTCGGAGGTGGCGGGGGCATGCTCATGCTGGCGCAACGATAGTTGCAATCAGCAGATCAGTTTCTCGTGCAACTGATGCTGTTGCCGGTGCGCACGCAGTCGGCAGTCGACAAGTAGATCCAGATCGCCGCGCTCATCACCAGCAGCAGGATGCCGATGATCGTGCCCGCAAGGGCCAACCCGCGGCCACCGCGGGCGCCATTCTTGGTCTGCTTCAGACCGACGAATCCAAAGATGGTCCCGAGCAAGCCCATGATCTGGAACAACCAGAAACACGGCACGATCCCGACCAGGCTGCACACGAGCGACGCAATGGCCATGCCGGAGTTGCCCTGCTTCATTGGCATCGACGCGCCCGCCGGATACGGCTGATAGCCGGGCGGCTGTGGGGGGAAGGAGTCGCCCGGCGGCGGCGGAGGAGGCATGCTCATGCAGCTTCACGGTAATCGAGCCCACCTATGGTGAACGCGGATCCGCTCAGCCGCCGAGCGATGTGGTGGTTGTCGTGACGGCCGTCGTATCCAACTTGGCGACGAAGCCCTCGATCAGGTCGATCATCTGCGACGGCGGATTGTTGTCGAGGCAGGCCTGTGCCTCGCTACGCGCGGTCGCGATGTCGGGCGGCTGCAAGAAGTCCGCGGAGGTGATCGCCAGGAAACAGTGCGGGTCGGCGTAGGTCGGGTCGAGCTTGATGGCACCGCGCAAGAACTCGGCGCCTGATGCGGCAGCGCTCGATCCGCTTTGGGCGATCAGCCAGCCCATGTATGTCAGTGCCTCGGCATTGTTGGGGTCGAGTTCGCGGACCTGTTGATAGCGGACGATTGCTTGCTGCGGATCGACTCCAAGGAACTGCCTGGCCTCGGCGAGCTTCTGAGCGACCTCGTCGCCGGGCAACCCGCCGCTGATCGATTGTCCCGGCAAGCGCTGGCCCGACGTTCTGGCAACGAGCCATCCGGCCAACGAGGCAACCAAGAGGGTGCCGACAACCCACGCGACCAACACCGTTGGTCGGTGCGGCCGGCGATGTCGGGTTTCGGCGTGGCCGTTGTCGATTGCCCGCATGACCGAGGCGGCGCGTGCGGTGTATCCGTCGCCCAGCGTTTCGTAGTCGTGATCGTCGACATCGCCGTACAGGTGTTCACGAT
>JAENVT010000408.1 GCA_016650435.1 Ilumatobacteraceae bacterium | reverse complement strand
GGAGCGTGTCTCGGCATCGATCGGACCAGCACCTGCAAGACCTTGCTCGTGGATGGCTCGAACGAGACCCGGTTTGCCGCCGAAGGTTTTGTAGATCGTGTCGACCGACACGCGTGCATCAGCGGCGACGGCAGAGATTGTCGTCGCCGCGAACCCGTCGGTCACGAATCGGGTGCGGGCCGCGACGAGGATGTCGTCACGGGTCTGGCGAGCTTGCCGGCGACGGCGAGACGAGTCGTAGTGGCGCTGCTTGACGGTGAAGCCATTTTGTTCCATAGTAATAGATCGAATCTAGTCTAATGGATCGAAATAGTGAGAGGCAAGCAATCATGAAGATGCCGTCGTCCGAAACGGGTCCTGGCGCCCTGGTGGATCAGCTGTGCCGGGCGACCAACGCCCACGATCTCGAGGCTGTGGTGGCGTGCTTCGCTCCTGAATACCGCAACGAGACGCCTGCACATCCAGAGCGTGGTTTCACTGGCAGCGACCAGGTCCGCAAGAACTGGCAGCAGATCTTCACCATGGTCCCCGACCTCACCGCAGAGGTGCTTCGCTGCACGGTCGAAGGCGACACGGCGTGGTCAGAATGGGAGCACCGCGGAACGCGTCCGGACGGTAGCCAACACGTCATGCGCGGAGTCGTGATCTTCGGTGTCGAAGATGGCGTGGCCGGGTGGGCCCGTTTCTACCTCGAGCCGGTACAGGTCGGTGGCGGAGATGCCGACGCGTTCAGAGAACGCCAGCTCGGCGTCAACTAGCTCCATGTTGCGCCGGCGACACCCTTCTGACGAAACCATCCGGATCGGCGAGGCTCACCGTCAACTGACGTATCCGCAGTGGAAACCCCAGGCAACGACCACGCGCTCTGGGCTCAATCGTCATGCGCACGAGGCCTTTGCTCGACCCATTGACCAGCCACAAGCCGCGCCACCCGTGCACGCCCCATCCCAAGACCGGGCCGTTCACGCGCGTCACCTCCGTTATCGACGACCGCGGCACCTTCGCCGCGAAAGCCCATCCCGCGAGACCCATTCGAACGGAGACGCGATCGTCGTCGAGTCGAACCGTGGAGTGCCGCGGTCCGAGCAGCATCGGCAGCATCAACACCTTGATGAACGAGTTGTACGAGAACTGAAACTCGACGGACTGCATGCCCCAACGTTATGGCCGAGCTACGGTCCGTTTGTGTCCGCAGAAAGTGACGCTTTGTTCGAACCGAGCACCGACGAGCTGCTCGACAACAATGCTCAGTACGTCGAGACGTTCGCCGACCACGACCTCGCCCTGCAACCACGCAGAAAGCTGGCGATCGTGGCCTGCATGGACAGCAGGATGGACATCTTCGAAATGCTCGGACTCGCTCACGGCGATGCCCACATCATTCGCAACGCGGGCGGAATCGTCACCGACGATGTGATTCGTTCGCTGGTCCTGTCGCAACGATTGCTCGGGACTCGCGAGATCATCCTCCTGCACCACACCGACTGCGGCATGCAACGGCTGCTCGGCGACACGCTGAAAGACGACATCGAGTCGGAAACGGGCATTCGCCCTGGTTGGGCGTTCGAAGGTTTCAAGGATCCGTATCAGAACGTGCGCCAGTCGATCCGACGATTGCAGGTGAATCCGTTCATCCAGTACAAGGTGCACATTCGCGGATTCGTCTACCGCGTCGAGGACGGACACCTCGAGGAGACTTCGCCCTAAGGGTGTGGCGTGCCTGGATCAGAACCCGGGGAACAACCCACGGAGCTGCTCGAGCTCGGGGCTCTCGATATCCGGCGGCGAGTGGTCTGGATCAAGCCGACCGTAGATCAGGCGCACGAACGCCTCCGATGGAAGTTCGATGTCGACAGGTGCTGACCGCTCCGCCGGTGCCAGCGCCAGACGCTCGGGGTCGACTTTCACCGCGAACGCACGCGATGGCTCCGTGGTGTGAACTGTCAAAACACGTTCGTGGCCATCGCTCTTGCCGGCGAAACCGGCGAGCATCTCGAGGTTGTCGATCACCAGCGCTACCGCATCCGGCGGCAACATCGCTGTCGGATGCAGCGCCACATCGACGTCCCACGTGTGCAGCACATGTTCGTTGAGCCGCAAGGCCAGGAACGTCGCCAGGTCGAGCTGAAAGGGACCCAACGAGAACTGAAACGAGTCGCGCTCCGCATTGGTCAACGACGCCACTCGATCCAGAAGTGCCCGATCAGCGGCAAGCGCCTCCGTTGCCCGTGCTGGCGCACTCTTGGCGTTCCATTCGTCCCAGACCGTCTGGTTGAAGCCTTCAGCGAGGGGATTGCCAGAAACCGCCGCGTCGATACCATGTCGCATGATCACCGCGCCGGACCCGAGGTGTGACAGCACGTCGGAGATGCTCCATTTCGACGGGTAGGCCTGCTGATTCAGTTGATCGAGCGTCAGGCCATTCACCAGCGAGGCAAGGCGTTCTGCCGAGGCTTCGAGCGCCCCAAGCCGATCGGTCACGGAGGTCACGGAGGTCACGTCTGGAATCTATCCTGAAGCAGTCAGGGTCAATGATGTGACAGATTGAACGAGTCGACGAACACCACACGAGGAGGCCAACATGCCGGCAAAGGGAAGCGCTGAATGGAAAGGCGACCTGAAATCAGGGTCGGGAACGTTCACCGCAGGTGACTCGATCAGCGGCGGATTCACGTTCAAGTCCCGGTTCGAAGACGGACCCGGGTCGAATCCCGAGCAACTGATCGCAGCGGCACACGCGTCATGCTTCACGATGGCCCTGTCGAACATGCTCGCCACGGCCGGCAACACACCCGACTCGGTGCACACCGACGCGACCGTCACTATCCGCCAGGTGGACGGGAAGCCGACCATCGCCAAGATCGAACTCGTCACCGTCGGACACGTTCCTGGTATCGACCAGGCCACGTTCGCCGAACATGCCGCGAACGCCAAGGCGGGCTGCATCGTCAGCAGGGCGCTGGCCGCCGTCGCGGAGATCACTCTCGTCGCAACCCTCGCCGAATAGCGAAGCGCTTGTGACAGAGCCACTGATTGACGTTGCGCCAGCATTTGTCGAAATGGCACACCGCATCGTGTGGGCCACCGCGGCGACCATCGATACCGCCGGCAACCCGACAACTCGAATCCTGCATCCTGTTTGGGAGTGGGACGGTGACGCCTTGACGGGGTGGATCCTGACGTCGCCTCAATCGACGAAGGCGAAGCACCTCGCCAACGTCCCGCGAGTTTCACTGACGTACTGGCACCCCAGTCAAGACACGTGCACGGCCACGTGCACCACGGCGTGGGAGTTATCGGAAGAGCAGCGTCGCGAGGGTTGGAAACGGTTCGCAGAAGCACCGGCACCCGTTGGGTACGATCCTTCGATCATTCCGGCGTGGGATTCGCCGCAAGCGCCGGCATTCGGGGTTCTCCGAGTCGATCCGATTTCGCTGCGGGTGATGGACGGCTCCCGGATGCTCGGCGGTGCTGGTCGGCTCCTCCGGTGGAAAGCCACGAGCTAGGCGAAGCTTGTGGTGATGCCACGCCTTGTCGACCTCAGTCATTCGATCACCGAGGGCCTGTCGACCTATCCGGGACTGCCGGCTCCCCACATCTTCGACCACCTCGATCGCGAGGCTGCTGAAGCCGTCTACGGGGCCGGTGTCACGTTCACGATCGGCATGATCACCATCTGCTCGAACACGGGAACGTACATCGACATGCCCTTCCACCGCTTCGCCGACGGTCACGACCTCACGGGACTGCCACTGGAGCGCGTCGCCGACGTGCCGGGCGTATGCATCGACTGTCGCGGCATCGAGAGCATCGGTCCAGAACATCTCGCCAATCTGGACATTGCCGGACATGCTGTGCTGTTTCGCACCGACCACAGCCAGCATTTTGCGAAACCCTCCTATCTCATCAACCACCCGCACCTATCCGCGGCCACTGCAGCCGCGCTCGTAGACGCCGGGGTGTCGTGCGTTGGAATCGACTCGCTCAACATCGATGCGACTGAAGGTCCCGATGGTGCAGGCCGTCCGGTCCACACTGCACTCCTGCGCAGTGACATTCCGATCATCGAACATCTCACAAACCTTGCCGAACTCCCGGCCGAAGGCTTCCGATTCACTGCCGTGCCACCGAAGATCGAGGGGCTCGGTACCTTCACCGTTCGCGCGTACGCGACGATCACGTAGCAGGTTGGAGCGAGAAACAGATTTTGCGGAAACGGAATAAAGAAAGCAGTTACTTGCTTTAATGGTCCAGATGAACGCACCCGTCAGGGGCGTGGGAAGGACCGCAATGCAAACCGCATTGATCACCGGGGGTTCGAAGGGGTTCGGGCTGGCTCTGGCCACGAGCCTCGTCAGGGATGGATGGAGCGTCGTGATTACCCCGAGCGTCTTCGCGTATCGCCGTCCACAGCAAGTCGGGTGAACGAAACGCATCGCAACGGTGGCCGGGTGATCGCGGTTGGCACAACGGTCGTCCGAGGGCTCGAAACTGCGGGAGGCGAGACCGGTGTCGTGCAGCCCATCGACGGATGGACCGACCTGGTCATCACTCCCGAGCGTGGCGTGCAAGTCGTCGACGGATTGTTGACCGGATGGCACGACCCAGAGGCCTCTCACCTGCTGATGCTCGAGGCTGTGGCGGGCAGGACTCTGCTCGAATCGTCGTACGACGCAAGCCTGCAAGAGGGCTACCTGTGGCACGAGTTCGGCGACATGCACCTGATCCTGCCGTAACAAGCGTGGAGTGTCTGGCGCCCACCTGGGTGCGCCGAAGCACTCCACAGATCTATCGACCGACCGCCCGCTGCAGTTGGGCTTTGTTCATCTTCGACCGGCCCTTGACGCCCTTCTCGCGGGCCTCGTTGTAGAGCTGATCCCTGGTGCGTCCGCCCGGACCTTTGTGTGAACGCAGGCCACCACGACGGCCGGACGAGATGTCATTCGTCGAACTGCGGCTTGGCTCTTTTGCTTCACCGGCGCGTGCTCGTTCCTTGTTGACGGTGCGAGCCGCGATCTCTTCGGCAGTGTCCTCGTTCTCGCCTCGCTTCTTGAGACCCTTCTTGATGTGCTCGTACTGACGTTCTCGCTTCGCACTCCACGCGGCCTGTGGCATTGGATCCTCGCTTTCAGAAGGCAGAAATCAGCGAGGACGTACCCGACGTGCAGGCGCGCCAAACCCGCCGAGTCGAATGAGGTTTTGTCGGCTGACCGTACGGGTACACCCCTCACCTATGGCTAACAAACGAGAACTCATCGAACCAACGCCCGGCGACAAGCGGTATGTGCGTCGCGACGACAAGGGACAGTTCGGCGAAACAGTCGATGTCTCCGCCTCTCTCGCGCAAGATGTTCGTAAGCATTCCAAGACGGTGGCCAAGCCGGGTCAGGGCGACAAGGGCGACCGGCGACCGGCAAAGAAGACGTAACGCCCAAACCTCAGCCCAGATTTTTGTAGAAGACAGTCGTGTCGACGAGACCTCCGGCCGGCCATAAGGCATAGCCGGGGATCACGCCGACACGCTGCCAACCGAGGCGGTCGTAGAGCCGTTCAGCATCGGCGCTACTGGTGTCGAGCACCAACAATGCTTTTCCCGCGTCCTGGGCAGCGGCCTCGACGGCTCCCATCAACGCCTCGGCCACGCCGCGTCGGCGCGCCCTGCGGTGTACCAGCATCTTGGTGATTTCCCCGCGATGCGGTTGATTCTCGGGTGCTATCAGGATCACTTGAACGGTTCCGACCACGACACCGGTCTCTTCTTCCTCGGCCACGATCAGGATTCGTTCGCCACGCGACCTGCTCTCGAGAACGTTCTTCCAGTAGGCCGCGGCGCGCTCGCGTTCCAAGGGCAGCATGAAGCCGACGGATGCACCTCCTTCGACACAATCGACGAGCACGTCGGCCAGTCCCTCAATGACGTGCGCGTCGGGCCCAACTTGCCGAACGATGATCCCACCCGCCAGCTCTGCTGTAACACCCTCACCGTTCGCAGAGGCATCGTTCACACAGCCATCATTCCAAACGCTATTCGTTCAGACCCAGCCGCCGTTCGGCGCCTGGAGCAGCCCGATGGTGTTGCCGTCGGCATCTCTCACGGTGGCAGACGTCCAGCTGGATTCGCTACGTCGGTTGCACGAGATGGCTGCTGACGAGGCATTGCCTAATTCTAAAGATATCTTGCGAAAGAGTTCTTTAGGATTGTAGCGTCGCGGTCCATGGCTGACCGTCCCCTACACATTTCTGACCCGCAACGGATCCGCGCTCTCAGCCACCCGTTGCGCCTCGAGCTGATCGACGTACTTGGCGACGGTCCCGCCACGGCGACCCGATGCGCGGCACTGACGGGCGAGAGTGTCGCCAGTTGTTCGTTCCACTTGAGGATGCTGGCCAAGTACGGCTACGTCGAGCCGGCTCAGCGAAGCGGCCGCGAAAAGCCGTGGCAACTGACGTCGTCCAGCCAAGAGATCCGGCCTGATGTAAAAGATCCCGATTCGCTTCGCGCTGTGGAGGCCATGGCCAGTGTCTACGTCGATCGCGCGGTCGAACACATCCATCGATGGCTGGCACAGGCAACAGCGGGCGCACCCGAGTGGATTCAAGCTTCGAGCGTGACCGGCTCGTCGATCTGGGCGACGGTTGAGGAGATGGAAGAGCTCAGCCAAACCATGCAGGCGCTCGCCGATCGCTTTGGGGAGCGAAGGTCCGATCCAACCGAGCGTCCCGCCGGAGCACGTCCGGTGAGAATCTTCACGGCCATCCACGTCGACGTCGCCAAGGAAGAGCGCTCCGCCAGAACTCGCGAATGAGCGCGCTGCGCTCTCCCCTGTTCCGTCGCCTTGCGGTCGCCTGGACGTTCTCCAACTTCGGTGACAGCGTGTTGTACCTGACGCTGGCGATCTGGGTGAAGGACCTCACACATAGCAACACCGCAGCGGGGCTGGTGTTCCTGTTCCTCGGCCTTCCAGTGCTGTTCGCACCACTTGCGGGGCAACTTGCCGACCGCTACTCCCGCCGCAAGATCGTGATCGGGGCCAACGTGATCGAGGCGGCAGTCGTCCTGGCCTTGGTATTCGTACACGGCCGCAGCGATCTCTGGCTGATCTATGCCGTGACGTTCGTCTACGGCTTCCTGACGTACGTCACCAGCGCCGCCGGATCCGGTCTGGTGCGCGATCTGTTGAGCGATGACCAGCTGGCGAGTGGGAATGGATTGCTCAGCACGATCGACCAAGGCCTGCATCTGCTGAGCCCACTGCTGGGGGCCGGGGTCTACGGACTTTTCGGAGGCGCTGCGTTAGCGGTGACCACATCGACGATCCTCATCGCCGCAGCGCTGTTGACGGTTACGGTGCGGCTGATCGAGCACATCTCGACAGGCGAACGCGAGGCATTCTGGCCCGAGATCACGGCAGGCGTGCGTCACATTCGCCGCGTTCCGGTGCTGGCCCGAGTCACAACCGCGATGGGGGTTGCCTTGTTGGTCACCGGCTTCGCCAACATCGCCATCTTCGCGGTCATCGATCAGGGTCTCCACCGCAGCAGTGAGTTCTTCGGTGTCTTGGCTTCGATCCAAGGCGCTGGCTCCGTGCTCGGTGGACTGACCGCGGCCGCAGTCATTGCCCGCCTCGGCGAACGCGGCGCGATGGCAGTCGGTCTCGGCCTGCTGGGTATTGCCCTCGCGTTCGACGCGATCGCCAGCACAGCAGTTGTCGTCGCCGCTGAAGTCGTGGTGGGCATTGTCATTCCATGGATGCTCGTGGCGTTCACCACCCTTCGTCAGCGAGTCACACCGCCGGAGCTACAGGGCCGTGTTTCATCTGCCACCAACATGGCACTCAACGGCCCACAGACGATCGGAACCGCTGTGGGCGCTGCGCTGATTGCGATCGTCGACTACCGAGTGCTGATCATCTCGATGGGCGTCGTCATCGCAGCCTGCGCGGTACCCATCGCCGCCCGGCGAACTGAGGCCGCGCCCGAGCAGCTCGTGCGAGAAACTGCTTGACCTCCGAGTTGAGATGAAGGTTTGCCATCGGCTGGCAGACTGCCACGGATGACTCAAAGAACCGCTGCCCCACACGAGCGCACCTCGACCGGTGGCATCTCGTTGCGAGGCCTGACGAAGTCGTTCCGCGGTCCGGCG
>JAENVT010000407.1 GCA_016650435.1 Ilumatobacteraceae bacterium | reverse complement strand
GTGGTCGCCGCCTCGGTGCTGTTCGCCGCACCACTCCACAGGTTGTCGACGAACTGCGACGCCCAGCGCAAGCGCTATGCGCCGATCACCGCACGCCTTCGCAACCTGAGCATCTTCGGCGACGCGCGACAAGCGGCTCTCGAACGGATCGCGCGGGCGGCTGGGTCGCGGACAGTCGTTGCCGGTCAACCCGTGTTTGCCGAAGGCGACGATGCCGACGAGTTCTTCGTCGTCGTCAACGGCACAGCCAGCGTCTGCAAAGCGGGTGTCGGGGAGGTGGGCCGAGTGGGTGTCGATGACTGGTTCGGTGAGGTCGGTCTGCTCCGCGGCGCCCCGCGCAACGCGACTGTTTCGGCGATCGACGACCTCGATCTGCTGGTGATCCCGGGAAGCGTCTTTCTCGAGGCGTTGACGACCAATGAGATGCTCCCGGAACCTCTGCGGCTCAGTCTCGCCGCTCGAGCCATCCCACCGCCCAACTCCGAACCAATGAGGACGCCCACATGAGCACTCGCGCCGACCTCCTCCGCCGCCTCGCCGCGGTCGCAGACGATCTTGGGTCCATCGAGGCCCCGCTGGAGGTGCGCCGCCAGCTGAAGGCGCTCTGCCGGGCGGCGCGGCTCGCGCTGGATTCGGCGTCTGTGTCGGTTGCTCGTTTGGACGGTGACACGCTCGTGTACGAAGCCGCCGACGGGATCGGCGACGAAGCGATCATCGACACCCGTCTGCCGATCTCGCGCGGCATTGCCGGCTACGTGGCGCGTACGTGCCAGGCGTTGATCATCGAGCAGGTTGCCGGCGACCCTCGATTCGCACGCGACATCGCCGAGCGGGTCGGATACGTGCCCGACTCGATCCTGGCGACGCCGATTGTCGACGAACGCGGCGACGTCATGGGAGTGCTGTCCGTTCTCGATCGTGGCGGACACGCGGGCGACACCTTGGCGATCGCGTCCGCCTTCGCCGACCAGGCCAGCTTGCTGCTGCCCTACATCGATCTCACCGTGCGCCTGGCACCGGTGCTGTTCGCTGCACTGGCCGACGCCATCGGGCGGAGCGATCACGACCTCGCCGGCGCACTGCGGCGCCAGGCGGCGCGGTTGCCGGATGACACACTCGAACTGGCTGCCGTGCTCGCCGATCTCCGGTCTCTCAACCCAGCTGCGCGAGCGTCGGCCGTGCGACTGCTCTCCGAGTTTGCGAACTACGCGGCGACGGTCCGCCGGCGCCGATGAGCGACATCGTCCCGGCGTGGGCCGAGCCCTTCTTCGGTAAGGGTCCCGGAACCGCCCCAAGCTTGAACCTCCCCGCGCCACTCGCATCCGAGTGGGCGTTCGGCGACGGCACAGGCCGCGGCGTGCGAGTCGGTGTGATCGACAGTGGCATCGAACATGGTCACCCACTCGTGGGCGACGTCCAACAGGCCATCGCGGTCGAAGAGTCCGAGGACGACGAGGACGAAGTCGAGTTCATCGAAGGGCCGCACGAGGATCTCTACGGTCACGGGACTGCGTGCGCGGGCATCATCCGCGGCCTGGCGCCGCTCGTCGAGCTCGTCAGTGTGCGTGTGCTCGGGCCTGACCTGAAGGGGAGTGCCTTCTCATTCGCCCATGGGCTCGACTGGTGCATTGAACACGGCGTGAACGTCGTGAACCTCAGCCTCTCGACGTCCAACGAGGACTACGCCGAGGTCTTCTACGACCTCATCGACAAGGCCGCATACCGGAACGTGATGATCGTGTCGGCGATGAACAACGAGCGCAAACGGAGCATCCCCAGCGAGTTCTCCGGCGTGTTCTCCGTGGCCTGCTGTGAAGGTGATAACCCTGACCGGTTCTTCAGCAATCCTCGAGCACCGGCGGAGTGGGGGGCGATCGGCCTCGATGTCGACGTGGCGTGGTGTGGCGGCGCGACGATCGTCGCCACTGGCAACAGCTTCGCAGCGGCCGTCATCGCCGGGCACCTGGCCCGAATCGTCGGAGCTCACCCCGGCATCACGCCGTGGCAGGCGAAAACGGTGATGGCTGCATTGGCCGCCAACGCTCCAGCGACGACGCCGGTTCGTCCCGTCCGGCGTAGTCGCTGAAGTGAGTCTGAGAGCGCTTGCCTAGCGCTTGGGGGTGCCCTTCTTTGGTGTGCCCTTCTTTGGGGTGCCGCGCACGGCGTGTCCTTCGGTGTCGGCTGCATGTGCTGCCGCTTTCTTTGGTGTGCCCTTCTTTGGTGTGCCCTTCTCTGCCATTGGTTCTCCTCCTCGGTTTTGGACCCGCCTTGCACGGTTCCGTACGACGCATGATGCGCCCCCGGACTGTAGTTGTCTGTCACGAAGGCAACAGATGGAGGTTGTCCGGCACGTCAGTTACCGCATCGCGAAACACCGACGTTCGCCCAACCGGTGTATTGCGCCTGGCATTGCCGAATCCCGCCCGATGAGCCTGGCGCACCACCCAGCATGAAGCGCTCGCAGACGCCCGCTTCATGCCCTCTGACCTGGGGTGACGCGCTGAGGGGCACGGGTCTGCAAAGCCCTGTACATGGGTTCGATTCCCATCGTCGCCTCCAGTTGCGATGACTTGTGTCAGGTCGTGTGATTGCCCACCGCTGTCACCGCGATGGTCCACTTAGGACCAGCTGCCGGCGCTCACGCTTTCGCGTTATGCGTCGGAGCGGTGAGGGCGTAGCCGACTCGCTTAGACGGAGCCGCGGTGACGTCGGCCGCTGCGAGCTGCGAAGCGATCGAGAACGGCGACGATGTCTACGGCAACCCAGGCACGGTTGCGCTCCTCACCCCTTGCTTTCCCAAGTACCCCGACGGCTTCGAGCTGCCCGATGGCGTTCAGAGCGGCCTGCTTTGAGACGCCGAGTTGGTCCTGGACAGTGTTCGAGTTGACCGCAGGCTGGCGAAGAAGGAGTTCGGTCAAACGCCACACTGACGAGTCAGCCCGAACCTTGATCCTTGATGTCCATTCGTCGTTGATCTCGTCGAGTTCGCCCAACATGGCGCGCGCGTTGTCGATCGACGAGAAGGCAGCGTCAGCCATCTGAGAGACAATCTGATTTGGGTCGCCGTCGCGGTACGCATCGAGCGAGGCAAAGTAGGCGTCGGTGTCGACGAGAAGGCCCGATGAGATCGGGACGGTCACGTTTCGTGTGACGTCGCGTCGACGGAGCATCGAGTGGATGAGCGCTCGACCGGTGCGACCGTTGCCGTCCGGGAACGGGTGGATGGTCTCAAATTGGGCGTGGGTTAAGGCCGCATGGGCGAGCGGCGAGATGTCGGTCCGCTGAGCAAATCTGACGAGATCGTCAATCGCATCCGGAACACGCCGGGGATGTGGCGGCACAAAGGCGGCGCCGTGCGGTCCGAACTTGCTTCCGCCGATCCACACCTGAGCGTCGCGCCAGTGTCCGACCCACTCTGGATGTTCATCCTCGAGAAGGGCGGCTTGCATCGCGAGGATGCTTTGTCCACTCACGTGGTCCGAGAGGGCTATTGCGGCTTTCATCGACTTGACGTTCGAGATGATCATCGTGGCGTTCCTCTTGCTGGTGTCGCCAAGTTCCGCGAGGGCGATTGCCTTGGCCGTGGCCGTTAGATGCTCGATGCGGCTGGAGGCCGTCGACTCAGACCGAAGGAGGATCGACGAGAAGGGAACCACCCTTGATCCAAACTCCGAGTCGAACCGAACGATTGCATTGGCGGCTTCTTCAGCGTCGCTGGCGACCGTCGGATTCAAACGAACCGTGACCTCAGCAATCGATGGTGTGACCGCCGCCGAATACGGCCCGCTGATCCGGCGTCTCGCCGAGTTTGATATCGAGACGTCAACCGGCAACACCCACTCGTATCGTTCGTATTCGATCGTCGGCCACGCTGGAGATTCGGAGATGCTTACTTCTGGGAGCTTGCGGTTGCGAGATATTGACCGTTGATTGGGCGTGGGTTTCTGGCTATCCATGACTGGCGGCTCCTCTAAGTCAAGGATAGTCCACTATGCTTGACTTAATGGGCATTCAAGTCAAGCATCTACTTTTCGGACAGATTGCCGCATCACCGCAAGGTGCAAAGCACGCAAAGAAGATAGGCATGAGCATGGCCCACCAGCTGCAGGTCACTATCAAAGTGAGGCTCGATGATTGCTCCGTCAAGGCGCGTGGGTGTGGAATCGATTTCTCGCGATCTCCGGGTCGCGGAGCGACGACCAACGCGCTTGCTTGGTGTGGAGGCGGCGTCGACCTGACGCGATTGGTTCGTCTACGGGCACCACCCACATGCTGCGCCCCCACGTTCCTAGAAATACACTCTCCCGACCGTCCCATGTGCCGAATCGAATGTCCGCGCCGTGAGGCATTCGGGGCAGCCCGCCCGAGGCGAGATTCCATGTGTCTCCATCGTCAGGGCTGACGAACACGTCGCTGTCCGCGGAGACCGCCATGGAAACCGGGCCGGGCCGTCGGCAGAGGTCGAGGCCGAATAGTTTCACGTCGGGCAGTGGTTTGCTGCTCTTGAGTGGCCGCCATCGCAAGCCGTCGAGGGCGAGAATGGAGCTCGCGTTGCCACTTTCCATCATGGCGAACGGACCTCGTCCGCTGTGGAGGACTATTCGACCAACTGCTCCCAAACCAGTAGTTGGAGCTTGGACCGATAGCGCTCGACTGTTACCGGTGGCGACGTCGAGGACAAACATCTCGCCGGCGGCGGTGCCGATGTAGACGGTGTCGCCGCGATCCGCGCCGAGCGCGGTGATTTCCGCGGCGCCATCCGGAATTCGACCCACCGACCGCCAGCGCAGAAACGGCTTCGCGCCACCGACGAGACCGAAGATGTAGCGATTGTCTACCCGTGACTCATCAACATAACCTTCGAGTCCGGGCGGCAGCGGTCGAAGAACATCGACTGCGAAGATGAGCCCGGGCGCGCCAACTGCATACATCGTCTCGTTGCCTATCTTGAACCGAGGATCGGGCACTGCCTCCGCCTTCGGACCGCGTAGGCCATGCAAATCTATTTCTCCGAACAGATTCTCGAGCGGAATTGTCCCATCGTCGTGTGGGAGGTTCGCTCCCCAAGTTCCGCGTTGGACACCCTCGCCCATCGCGTTGCTCAGAATCTGGCCACCTGCGTGCCCGATGAACGTGAACCATCCTCCGTCGCCGCCGGTTGTTCGACGCCAGGGCGGGGGCTGCGCCGACTGCTCGAGGCACACGTTGCTGTTGTCCTGCAGCCCGCCACCGACGAGCGGAGCAAAATCGGCGGAGCTGATGGTCCCCCAGAACTCTCTCGGCGGTCCGGGGCTATAGAACTGAAGTGTCGGTAGCTGTCGATTGGGAAAGCTCTTGAACGTGGCTGGTATCAGCGACCAATCGTCTGTCATGGCAACCCCACCATCACTCAGGACGTAAAGACGATGCGTTCCGTACGTCGAGTCAAAGCAGATCGCGTGAGTGTCGTCGTGGAGATTCCGATCGACGTGTGGGTCCTTTCCCGTCCAGCGGGCGCCGAGGCCCCGCCAGCTCTTTCCGCCGTTCGTGGACAGGAAGGGATGTTTCCATCCGAACGCGACAACGTCGGGGTTGTGGAAATGAACGCTGATCGTCTTCTGCCAGCCGCCCGACGATCGATCACCAGAGAAGTCTTTGTCTCGGATATCGCCTACGCCCGGATTCTTTTCGAGAATTGTCGAGCACGGCGACCACCGTGCACCTCCGTCGTTGGATCGCAAGACTCGGCCGATCATGCCGTCCGAATCCGCAGCCACGGCGTACGCGCGGCGCGGTCGTTCCAGACAGCTTGCTAACGAGAAGGTATCGAGACTCCAAACTTCGTTCTTTCCGAGGCCCCCGATCCGAGCTGGAGAAAAAGACAAATCCGGTCCTTGCCAAAGCCCTCGGAGCAACCCGGGGGAGCCTGGACCGGCGTTGCGCACGCCAACCACGACAGTGTCCATCGAGTTGCCGTCGGGACGGACACCCTCGGAAAGGGCGAGACCGGAGTAGCCCACATTGCCGGTCCCAAGAGCTTCAGTCCAGTTGTAGGCATTTCCGGAAACATCCGCCCACCACACACCCGCGTCAGTCGCGATTACCACACGATGCGGCTCGACGATTATTGCAATCCGAAACACGGTGCTGACGCCGACCGGAAGCGGAATCGAATGCCAGCTCCTCAACGGATCAGCCGCGGTTGCCACCGTCTCATACAACGCGCCACGGCAACCTGCGAACACATGACGCGAGAAGCGCTGACTCGAGGCAAGACAGATGACGTCTGGAAACTCCCAATCGTCGCTCAACGGTTGGGCCGAATAGGTCCCATCAATAAGCCATACTCCACCAGTTTCGCTCGCTACAAGCAGGTTCCCCTGTCCCAGCGAAACCATGTCGACGCAACAACCGGCGTGCCAAACGTCTGGCTCGTCGACCTGAATGCCCGACGGCGTGACAAGTTGCCATAGCGCCATGCCGAGCACCATACGACTTTCATGGTTGTCCATGGGTCGACGCCGAACGAGACCCAGTCGATCGAACCCCACATTCTCATCGTCGATGGCAACGTTGTTGGTGTGGCAATGGACGGGGCCTGCGGTCGCACGGCTTCGAGGTCACGCCGCGTACCGCCGCGGCTCTATTTCGAGCCTGCATTTACGTGACCGGAGGGCCGTGGCGTGACGGCAGTGCACCGAATGGTCCACGTACGACCATCGCGGCGCTCACCCCACATCGATGTCACGAAAGTCGGGCTGAGACCTGGAATGGTGCGCCGCCTGTTGGCCGGTTGACGATCATGCCTATCGGGTGGGGAGTCTCGGTGCTGGTTGGGGTGAGGTCGAATCGTTGGGCGAGGCGGACGATGATGAGGGTGAGCTCCATTTGAGCGAGGGCGAAGCCTCTGCACATGTGTGGACCGCGTCCGAACGGCACCCAGGCCTGGTCGCTCATCGCCTTCTGCTGCGGGGTCATGTCGGCGAACCGGTCGGGGTCGAAGCACAACGGGTCGGTCCGAGAGCCCGAATCACGTCCGGCGAGATGTGGTGACCACACCACCCGCGTTCCTTTCCGGATCAGATACCCGCCGAGCCTCAGGTCGTCGGCAGCCATTCGAGCGCCGACGAGGCCGGCGGGATGAAGCCGCAGCGACTCGTGCACGACGCGTTGCGCGTACTCGCAAACCGCAGTTCGCTGATCGGACCGTACGCAGCGTGAAGGCCGTCGAGCGCCGTCGAGGGATCGCGGAACAGCTGTCGAGCTCGCTTCCGGCCCGCCGGGTCGCTGCTCGCGAGCACCACCCCGAGCCTCGTTGGAGGCCGACCTGTCGAAGCCCTATTGCCGCCGGAAGTCGCCTTGCAGGTACGAGCGGTCGCGCAAGTCGGCTGAGAGTCTGCTACTCGCCTTGATCGCGAGGCGTGCGGCCCGAGTCCGGGCTCGGTCGTCGAAGTGCTCGAGTGTTCCGGCTACCGAGATCGCGGCGGCCGCATGGCCTGCGCTGTTCAGGACCGGCACGGCCACGGACGTCATATTGGGCCATGTCTCTTCGATCGATTCCGCGTATCCGCGTGCTCGGACGGCTGCAAGTTCGTCGATGAGTCGCGCTGCTGACACGTCTCATCGTTTGGGCGGCGAAGACCCCTGCTCTGAGTAACTGGAGGGGTGTGGCCCCCCGGGTTACCGAGGGCCCACACCCATCTCGTCTTCGCGCTGAACACCATCGGCTGAGGCACGCCGCGTAGTGGGCTGGCTACTGAGCAGCGGAGCGCATGCCGACGATGTCGCCTGTGTGGAGGGCTTTGCCGCCGATGCCCCACTCGCCGCTGGCGACTTCCTCGATGGTGACCCACGTGACGGGCCGCATTGCCTCGCCCTCGACGCTCACCATGGCGTCGGTGAGCTTCTCGATGATCGCTTCCTTCTCTGTCGCGTCGAAGACGCCTTTGATGAGCTTCACTTGGATAAGGGGCATTGGTTCCTCCTGGTTGGTTTCGGTTGTAGAACGGGTTGTCGTCCGGCGCGGACGATGTGTGTGATCCGCAGAGTCCGGCCTCGCGTCACGTACTGGTCATCGAGTTGCGCGCCAGGAACGTCGCCATTGCTCGTGCAACTGGCCGCGGACGTTGGATGTGCAGCAGGTGGCCGACGCCTTCGATGACGCACTCCTCGACGTTCGGGACCGACGAGCGCAAGAAGTCGGCGACTTCGACCCAAAGGGGCTGGGTCTGGGCGCCAAGCACGGACAGCACGGGGCATTGGATGGCGCCGGCCTGGTCGACACCGAACACCCATTGAGTGAGGGCGGGAAGTTCCACGCCGAAGAAGGTGTCGACGTCCTTGATCGACTGTGCCACCGAGCCGGGGACACTCTTTTCGAGAACGGATCGGCACTTTGCCCACTTGAGGCCGCTCACGACGCTCATGAAGATGGCCAACGCGGTCTCAGGGTCGCCGCTGCTGTATGCAGTGAACGCAGGTCCGGCCTGCTCGAAGAAGGCTTCGCCTGCGGGCACCGAGAGCAGCGAGAGTTCCAGCAGGGTCAGCGTGTGCACGGTGGTGGGACGGTCGAGTGCCAGCTGGGCAGCGACGGCTGCGCCGCTGGAGTGGCCGGCGATATGAGCGCGCGGGACTTTCAAATGGTTGAGGAGCGCTGCGGCGTCGGCGGCGTGGTCGGCGATCGTCACCGGCCCAGGGGTTTTGGTGCTGCCGACCCAACCCCGCTTGTGGTATCGGATCAGCTGGTACTGATCGGAGAGGGCCGGTTCGGATAGGAGCGGCAAGAACCCGTCGGCGAGGACGGGGCTGATCAACAGCACCGGTTCACCCGTTCCGGCCACTTCGTATTCGAGTTCAACGCCGTTGACTGTTGCGCGTTCCATCGCTCCTCCTCAGGATTGTCTTGTCGGGCTTGGGACTCGTGGTCCCCACTCCATGGTGCGTAAGCAATTCGGTTACGGCGGTAACGTCCACTGTTACGTGTCGGTGCCGGTTGATCCCGCGCTCCGATCGGTTACGGATCCGGAGGAATGCGATGAGCGACGGCGCTGGTGTTGGCGTTGTCGAGCGCGCACGAGTCGCCACGTCGAACGGAGACTGGCAGCGGGCCTTCGACCTCCTCATGCAGGCGGACGCGGACGGTCTCTTGGCCGCCACCGATCTACCGATGCTTGGCGAGGTCGCATACGCGGCCGGTCATCTCGATGTGACCATCGAGGTGTGGGAGCGCGCCCACGCAGCGTTCAAGCAGGCCGGTGAACCGGTCGCGGCAGCTGGCGCGGCCGTTCGTGTTGCGATGCACTTGCTCTTCGACACAGCCCTCATGGCGCCTGTGCGCGGCTGGTTAGCGCGAGCGGAGCTGCTCCTCGAAGGCCGGGGTGAGACGCCGGCACACGCGTGGTTTGCGGTCGTTCGCACCTATGAGCGGATGCTGACTGGTGACGTGCACGGCGCGCGGGACTGGGCGCGGCGCGCCATCGAGCTGGGTTCGAACTGTGATCCGGCAGCGTGCGCGATCGGACGGGTAGCAGAGGCACGGCTGCTCATTCTGGATGGCGATGTCCAGCAAGGTTTGGCGTTGCTTGATGAGGTCGGGGTGGCGATGGTCTCGGGGGATCTCGATGCGCTCTCGACAGGTGTGGTCTATTGCGAGCTCGTATGCGCCTTGCAGGGTCTCGCCCAGTTCGATGTGGCGGAGGAGTGGACCGAGGCAATGGAGCGATGGTGCGAGACGAACGCCATCGGAAGCCTCCGCGGGCGCTGCCGGGTCCACCGCGCCGAGATCTTGAGGCTGCGCGGGTCATGTAACGAGGCGGAGAGCCAGGTGCTCGTGGCCTGCGAGGAACTACGCCCGTACATGCAGCGCGAGCTCGGGTGGCCACTCAACGAGCTTGGCCGGATCCGATTGAACAGGGGCGACGTCGCGGGTGCGCAGGCTGCTTTCTTGGCGGCTCATCGCGCCGGGTGGGATCCCCAGCCGGGTCTCGCGCTCGTACATCTGGCCCAGGGAGACGTGGCCGCCGCCGCTGGCTCCATTCGAGAGGCCCTCGAGCGCCCATTGCGGGTGCCCTCGAAGGAGCGACCACCCAACACGCACCTTCAGCGTGCACCCCTGCTCGAGGCGCAAGTCGAGATCGAAATCGCGGCCGGCGAGATCGGCCGGGCCCGATCGGCCGCCGACGAACTCGAGCTTGTAGGCGCCCGATTCGAGAGCAAAGCGCTTTTGGCGAGCGCGGCCGTCGCACGAGGAAGGGTGCGGGTCGCCGAGGGCGACTCGGCGGGCGCGGAACAGTCCTTCGCCGAAGCGGTACGACTCTGGAACGAAGTTGGCGCGCCGTACGAGGCGGCGATCGCGCGGTTGGGCCTCGCCAGCGCCTACCGCGCTAGCGGCAGCGAGCACCAGGCCGTCTTGGAGCACCAAGCAGCCAGCACGATCCTCGAACTGATCCAAGCCGCGCCGACGGTGGCCACGGAAGTCGGCGTCGCGTCCGACCACGCACTCGGAGCGCAGCCGGTCGAGAAAGTCAACATGTTTCATTGCGAAGGTGACTACTGGTCTGTGGCCTTCGAAGGGCACATGGTCCGTGTGCGCGACCTCAAAGGCGTGCGCTATCTCGCGCGACTTCTCGCCGACCCCGGCCGGGAGTATCACGTGCTGGACCTCGTCGCCGCCGAGACCGGCACCAGCGCTTCGATGGACACCTACCCAGCAAGCGTGTCGCGCTCGGCACTCGGCGACGCGGGCGAACTCCTCGACCCACGAGCGAAGGCCGCCTACCGACGACGCCTCGCCGAGATCGATGATGACATCGAGCAGGCCCATGCCATCGGTGACACTGAACGGGCAGCGCAGGCCGACAACGAACGCGACTTCCTCATTCGAGAACTGGCACGCGCGTTCGGGTTGGGCGGTCGCGAGCGACGAGCCGCTTCCGCGTCCGAGCGTGCCCGACCCGCTGTGACCCGCGCTATCCGTCAGGCAATAACCCGGATCGCAGAGCACCATCCCGAGCTCGGCGACCATCTCGGCCGGACCATCCGCACCGGGACGTACTGCGCCTATCTACCCGACCCCCGCGCCCTCGCCAGCTGGGCGTTTTGACACCGACCGGCGGCGACGATTCGATCGGCAATCTGATCGACGAGCTAACGGAAGCGCACTTCACTCTGGGCCGCGCCGTCCGATGGCACGTCAACCGACGCGCAACGTCCGATCGGCGAACGCGACGTCGACGTCGACAAGAAAATCCGGCTGGTGATCACCGGATGCCTGGTACCCGCGGTCTCACCAAACCAGACGCATACGCCCCGATATGCGTGGGCTAGGTAAGTACGCCACCTGTCACCAAGATCGCGCCCGACGAGCGTCTACGGGCGCGGTAACACGCCACATCTGGCCAAAATCGCGCCCGACCAGTTGCACTGGGATCGATATCACGCCGCCGGTGGCCGAAATCGCGCCCGACCCCAACCGGAGCAGCGGAGAACAGCGTCCATAGCCGATCTGTGCCGCGCTAACGCGGGAGCCGAAATGGTCCATATACGACCGTCGCGGCGCCCACGCCGCACCGCTGACACCGTCGACACCTGACTTCGCGACCCACATGGTGCCCCGGCAGATCGACGTCGTGGCAATGGTGCTGCGATTGTGTCTGCGCGATAGTGCCGGGATGGACGATGGGAGACTTGGCGAGCTCGCCGCCGCGGGCGACGAGAACCTCGCCGCGACATGGTCCTGTATGGCCGCCTCGGCCGGATCCGACCGCGAGGATGACGGGCTCGCGGTCAGAGTGGCGTCCGGACTCCCGATCGCCTTTTTCAACGGCGCGTTCTGTCGTCGCCCGATCGCCCCACCAGATGCCGACGACGTCGTCGGTGCAGCGATCAGTTTCTTCGGGGTCCGTGCACTCCCTTGGCTGTTGTGGACGCGGGCCGGCGTTGATGTCGCGCTGTCCGCGGCGGCCGCCCGCGCCGGCCTGCGTGAGGTCGGCGGTCCGCCTGCGATGGTGCTGTCCGCCATCCCACGCGAGGCGCCTGCGCTCCCTGACGGGGTGCAAGTCACCCGAGCATCGGTCGCCGACCTCGAGCTCGTTCAGCAGATCCTGGCCGATGGATTCGGGATGCCGATCGAGGTTGCGCAGACGTTCGTGTCCGCACCGTTGTTCGATGCAGATGGCACGGCGGTCGTGGTTGGGCTTCTGGGCGGTCGACCGATGACGACTGCACTCGTGCACGTGTCCGGACGCACGGCCGGGATCTACAACGTGGCGACGCTGCCCGATGGTCGCGGTCGCGGCGTCGGCGCCGCTGCGACGTGGGCAGCCGTGATGGTGGGCCGTGAGATGGGTGCCGAGCACGCCACCCTGCAGTCGTCGCCGTCTGGGTACCCCGTCTACGCGCGGATGGGGTTCGTCGACACTGGTCGATACGAGCAATGGGAAGGTCCGCCCGTCGGCTAACACTCAACTCGGTCGCTGTTTCACCTTCGCAGCCAGCAACGACACGACTTCTGCGATTCGTTCCGCCCTGACGTCCGGGCGTCGCTTCGTGGCGTCGATCCAACGCAGGTACGCCTTGCGGTAGAACTGGGCGATCCCATCGAAGAAGCTGGCCGCATCAGGGTTCGCCTCGAGCGCGGCGCGGAAGTCAGGAGCGAGGTCATCTCGTTGCGGTCCTTCCGGCGACAGCACGACCGCAACGGTGTCGCCCTCGGCGACACCACAATCCCGGCGCCACGCTGGCCCGAGCACGATCGCGTGTCCACCACCTACGTTTTCAACGACTGCCCGAACCCGGTGAGCGTCGATGGTTCCGGCGACGTGGTGCTCCGGTTTGGTTCCCCACACCTCGTCGGGTGAAAACGGCAACGGCACCACGACACGGCCCATCGCGCCGACCGCGACCACGGCATCGAACGATCGCGCACTGTCGGGCATGCCACCATTGTCTCATTTCACGTGACGCCATCGCATCGGCGACGAACTAGCGAATTCAGGTGGCGTTCTGCATTCCCTTGGCGATGGCTGCCTCGGTCTCGGCGAGAAGGTCAGTTGGGCTGAACTGGACGAACTCGGTGCCGGCAGCGGCAGCGGGAGTGTGCCCGGGGGCCATGTAGAACGCATCGCCGGCTTCGATCACTTCGGTGTGGTCAGCGTACGTGACTGTCATTCGTCCCTTGGTCATGACACCCCAGTGCGGGCAGTGACACATTCCGCCGGGGAGGCTGGCGAGCATCGGTGCCAAGTCGTGGTCCTTGCGGATCGTCACGAAGTTGACGGTGTATCCCTCGAGTTCACACGCGCGATCCTCGGCGATCTCGAAGTCCATCGTGATGGGTGTCGTTTCCTTTGATGTCCTCGCCATGACTGAGCTCCTCATTCGTGCTCCGTTGCCCCAATGACAACAGGCTCGGATCAACATAAGAACTCTCCGCCGCTCACGCCATGAGGCGTTCACCTCATCTTTCGGTCGGCCCCGTGACCGTCGGTAGTACTGTCCGAGGTGTGGGCAAGCCCCAAGAGGTCGCGCCGGTTCGGTTGGCCGAACTGGTCGCGTCACTTTCGCTCGGGATCGATCTCGGATTCGGTCAGCCGATGGAGCATGTCCTTCGTCAGTGCCTCATCGCGCTGCGCATTGGCGAGTTGCTCGATCTCGACGAGGTCGAACGAGGGACGATCTACTACGCCGCGCTTCTCGTCAATGTCGGTTGCCACTCCGATGCGCACGAGCAGGCCAAGTGGTTCGGTGACGACATCGCGTTGAAGTCGACGAAGTACGAGTACGAGCCGTTCAGCATGCGCGACGCGATCGGCATGATGCGTCTCATCGGATCGGGCGGCACACCGTTGCATCGCTTCCGCACGGGACTCGAGTTCGCAATGTCGGGCCGCAAAGAGGCGAGTGACATGATGGCCAGGCATGCCGCGCTCGCCCGCGAACTCGGTGCCCAACTCGATCTTCCAGACGCCGTGCTCGACGCGCTCGCCGGGTCGTACGAGCGCTGGGATGGACGAGGTTGGCCCGGTGTGCTCTCTGGTGAGGCGATCCCGATCGCATCACGTGTGATCCAGCTCGCAGAGTTCGCTGAGGTCGCTCATCGTGGCGGAGGTATCGATGCGGCAGTCACTCTGGCTCAGCGGCGACGGGCCACTCAGTTCGACCCGGTGGTCGTCGACACGATGTGCCTCGACGCTGCAAAGGTGTTCGGCGAGATCGACGACGCCGGTTCGTGGGATACCGTCATCGACTCCGAACCCTCATTGGCAATCGCCCTGACACCACAACAGTGTGACGATGCACTTCTGGCGATCAGCCGTTTCGTCGACCTGAAGTCACCATTCACACTCGGCCACTCGATCGCTGTCGCCGAGCTCGCCGCCGCCGCCGGACAACATCTCGGTCTACCTGACGATGAGGTGCAACTCTTGTATCGGTCCGGCTTGGTGCACGACTTCGGCCGCCTCGGCGTTTCCAACTCGATCTGGGACAAACGCGGCTCACTCGGAGCCGGTGAATGGGAACGAGTGCGCATGCACCCCTACTTCACTGAGCGAATGCT
>JAENVT010000406.1 GCA_016650435.1 Ilumatobacteraceae bacterium | reverse complement strand
CGTCGACGACCTTGATGTACGCCGCCGGAATTTGGTTCTCGATCGCCAGGATTCCGCCGAACGTCAACTCGTACCACGGCTGCTGTATGGCCAGCGAGTACAGGAATCCGCTGCTCGCCATCGCATCGACGTTGGGTGTCGCCTCGGTGATCACTTCGTCGGGTGCACCGAGCGCTCGCGTGAATTCGAACAGCCAGTGCAAATGGCCGAAGCCCGACTTCGACGTCGTGCCCAACACTTCCTCGGCGATGTTGTCGATGACGCCTTCGGTCATCTCGTACGGGATGCGGGTGACCCACGCTGACAGAATCCGGCGGGTGTGGTACGTCACCCCGTGGTAGTGCTGGCGTGCCCAGGCAACCAGCTCTTGTTTGGTCGCCTCGCCCTGCTGGGTGCGCTTCACCCAGTCGGCCTGGTCGAGCGTGCGGCCCGAGGCCTGCAGCTCTGCACGCATGTCGTCAACAAATGCCTCACCGTCAAATGCCATGGCCACACGGTCTCACGCCCGTGTGACCCCGGGGAACGGCGACGTTCCGTTTGTCGGAACGGTGGCCTTTCGGCGCAGACTCAGCACAACCAAGATGACTGCATGGCTATCTTCCGTCTCGGACACGTTGAGGTTCGAACTCCCGATCTAGAGCTCTGTGCCGCTTACTACACCGAGGTGTTGGGTCTGCGAGAGGTGGCGCGCGACGAGAACCACGTGTACCTGAAGGGGTGGGACGAGCAGGATCACCACTCGCTGGTGCTGACCGGTGCAAACCGTTACGGGCTCGAGCATGTTGCCTTCAAGACTGAGTCGATCGACGATCTCGAGGGTTACGAGACCGATCTCGAGCGCTATGGCTGCACGGTCGAGCGCATCGCCGCGGGCACCGAACTCGGTCAGGGCGAGGCGATCCGTTTCGATTCACCCACCGGCCACACGATGGAGATCTACGCCAAGATGGAGAAGGTCGGCAACGGCCTGCCGCTGTTCAATCCGCCGCCGATGCCGATGGATCTCGTCGGCATCGCCCCGCCCCGTCTCGACCACTGCTTGCTGACCACGGAGAACGTTCCCGACGCGGCCCGCTTCATGAGCGAGGTGTTGGGTTTCCGGCTCACCGAGCAGCTCGTGTCCAACGAGGGCTATCAGCTGCTCGTGTTCTTCGAGCGGTCACGTCAGCCACACGACATCGCCTTCACCCGCGGCGCCAATGGCGGCTTGCACCACTTCGCCTACTGGCTCGACAGCTGGGCCGAAGTTGGTCGCGCTGCCGACATCTTGCGGATGAACGGCATCGACATCGACATCGGCCCCACCCGGCACGGCATCACCCGCGGCCACACGATCTACTTCTTTGATCCGGTCGGAAACCGCAACGAGGTGTTCACCGGTGGCTACAAGACCGACACCGATTGGGAAACCATCACGTGGACGGAGGACCAGCTAGGCAAGGCGCTGTTCTACTACGAAAATCGTGTCGTCGAATCGTTCGTGTCGATCTACACATGAGCATCACGCGCGACGACGCGCCGCTGTACCTCGCCAAGTACGCGCGGCGCCGGGCAGAGCCAGCGGGACCGCTGGAGGGTGAAGGCGACGAGCCTGCCTTCATGTTGCGGGCCCGCGAACGGTCGACGCTGCGTGCCCTCGAGGAGCTCGATCGCGTCACGGCACCGCCGGGTCGCACAGAGGAGTTCGCCAGGGAAACCGTGTCGCCTCGCGAGCAGTTTCCCGGTGAGTTCCGCAAACGTGTCACCACCTCGATCGACGTTCGCCTGATCCGCCACGGCCAAACGCAGGGGTACATCACCGACGGCGCGCTGACGCCGCTCGGTCGCTGGCAGGCCCACCGCAAGGGACAGGACCTCGCCAAGGGTCTCAAGGAGGGCATGACGGTCAGGTTCCCCCACGCTCCGACGGCTCGCGCGAGTGAGACAGCCGAAGGGGTGCGCAGCGGTGTGCTGCAGGCACTCAGCCGCTACGGCATCCACGACGTCAACGTCGAGGACCCGTTCCCTCACGACTCGTTCAAGAACTTCCAGGTGTGGGCCGGCGGTCGCGAGGTCGATGTGACTGCGGCGTTCCAGGAGTTCGCCCAGATCCACGAGGGCTACCAGCGATTCGGGGTCGGCGACAGGCCGGGGTGGATCACCGAGATGAACCGCTTCTATCGCGTGCTGCAAGCCGGCGGAGATCCGATCACGGTGTGGTTGACCCAACCGCTGTTCTACTTCGAGCCGCCAATGATCGTCGTGCGACGGCACTGGCAAGGCATCACCCAGATCATCGAGGACAGTGGGCCGAACACAGCGATCTACATCAGTGGCCACTCAGGTCCGATTCGTGCTGTCGCCGCGTCCGCCGTGGG
>JAENVT010000405.1 GCA_016650435.1 Ilumatobacteraceae bacterium | reverse complement strand
TACGCCGAAGGGCTACGGGGCTGGCGTTGCAGCAGCCGAACGCACGGTAACGATCTGGGCGATCGCGTCGTACGGCCACCCGATCGGCAGGGTCACGGGGGCGTCGGGAGTTGACAGCACCGAGATCCGTTGCTCGCCCATGACGACGAATCCGACGTCTTGACGCGCCGCTTCCTTGATCCCGCCGGGAGTTTGCAGGCGATTGACGTCGGCAGCCAATTGCGCGTTGGCATTGTTCAACACCGCAAGCTCGTTGCGCTTGCGGGCCAAGTCGTCGCGCTGCTGTCGCCAGCTCTTCACCGGTAATACGAACAGCGACGCCATCAATGCTGCGGCGATCACCACCGCAACGAGCGCGAAGAGCAGCCGTTTACCGCGTCCTTTGACCAGCCGCTTCTCCTTGGCGATCGGTCGGGTGAACTCGGCGAATCGCGATGCATCGACGTCGCGCTCGGAGGGCGCCCGCGTCGCCTCGCGGGGACGCTGAATGCAAGTGGTTCGATGCCCGTCGCTCACGACCTATATTCTCGCAGTTACGAGCTCGGAAACGGCGTCAATGGCTGCTAGCGCGGGGCGAGGGCAGCCCGACCGCGATAGGCGGCGGCTTCGCCGAGAGCGTGTTCGATCCGCAGCAATTGGTTGTACTTGGCGACGCGATCGCTACGCGCCGGCGCGCCGGTCTTGATCTGACCACAGTTGGTCGCCACCGCGAGATCGGCGATCGAGACGTCTTCGGTCTCGCCACTGCGGTGACTCATGACGCTCGTGTACGCATGACGGCTGGCAAGCTCGACGGTGTCGAGTGTCTCGCTCAAGGAGCCGATCTGGTTGACCTTGATCAAAACGCTGTTGGCAACTTTGCGGTCGATGCCCATCTGCAGGCGGGCGGTGTTCGTGACGAAAAGGTCGTCGCCAACGAGCTGGATCTTGGTACCCAGCGCCTCGGTGAGCGCCGACCAACCGTCCCAGTCGTCCTCGGCCATGCCGTCTTCAAGACTGACGATCGGATACAGCCCGGCAAGCCGCTCCCAGTAGCCGGCGAGGTCGCTGGATGACAGCACCTTGCCTTCGCCGGGCAGGTGGTAGTTGCCGTCGCGATAGAGCTCGCTCACGGCTGGATCCAGGGCGATGGCGATCTCGTCACCGGGATTGTATCCCGCCTTCTCAATGGCTTCGACGAGGATCTTGATCGCCTCTTCGTTGGTCGCCAGGTTGGGGGCGAAACCCCCCTCGTCGCCGACCGCCGTCGAAAGCCCGCGGTCGTGCAACAGCTTCTTCAAGGTGTGATACGTCTCGGTTCCCCATCGCAGGGCTTCGGCGAAGCTCGGCGCGCCGACCGGCATGACCATGAACTCCTGGAAGTCGATCGAGTTGTCGGCGTGGACGCCGCCGTTGACCACGTTCATCATCGGCACCGGCAACACGTGGGCGTTGGGCCCGCCGATGTAGCGATACAACGGAAGTTCGAGCTCGTTGGCCGAGGCCTTGGCGACAGCCAGGCTTGTGCCGAGGATGGCGTTGGCGCCAAGGCGGGCCTTGTTGTCGGTGCCGTCGAGGTTGCCGAGCTCGGTGTCGATCAGCCGCTGTTCAATGGCGTCGAGACCATTCAATGCCGTAGCGATCTCACCGTTGACGTAGCCGACGGCGGTGCGCACACCTTTGCCCATGTAGCGGGCGCCGCCATCTCGAAGCTCAACTGCTTCGTGTTCGCCTGTCGAGGCGCCTGACGGCACTGCGGCACGCCCGATTGCGCCACTTTCCAGCTCGACCTCGACCTCGACGGTTGGGTTTCCGCGGGAGTCGAGGATTTCACGGCCGACGATGCTGACGATCTCACTCATATCGATCAGAGGGTAGCTGTTGGGGCTTCCGGTCCTCGGCTGGCGATGCAGTTCAGGGGTGACGCGGTTCGTTCTCAAGATTCGTCGGAAAATGCCGATGAAGTGGACGTGGATGCCCCGCAGTCTCAACCGTCCTGGCCCTCACCAGTCTTGGAGTCTCTACCGCCCCCGGCGCCTGCAATCGTCACGTCTCCTGCCCCGGATCTCTACATCATCGGCGCCCCGAGCCTGCCTCCGGCGGCACTCGAAGCGCACGAGCCAGAAGACTTGCAAATGCCGGTCATCACGAGGGCATACGAGCACACGGAACACCGTGGCCCCGACCTAGTCGGGACCGGCGCAACACGAGTGCTCGCCGCGGCCGGCTGGATTGGCAGCGCTATCGGCTACTCGGTTGCCGCGGTCGCGTTGTCGAAGTCGTATCGCCACATCACTTCCGACAACTGGCGAACCGCATTGAAAGAGATCCACTGGCTGCTCCCGTTGATGATCTCATCGTTCGGCATGGCCTACCTGGGTTGGGTCGTGTGGACGACGCTCGCGGCAATCAACGGTCATCGGGTCGCTCCCTTGGCGTCTTCACCGTGGCTGCCGCCGTTCGCGTACCTCCTCGGCCCGATCGGGGCCGCGGCTGCGTCGGTCTACAAACCGGAGTACAACGGCACCTGGGTCGTGGGCGCTGTCGTCTGGGTCTGTCTGGGGCATGGCTTCGTGCTGCTGTCGTTGCGCAGTTCAGCTCGACGAATCGGCGCCGACGCCGACCAGTTCACCAGGTTGATCTGGTTCCCGCTGTCATCGCTCGGCTACCGCGTCATCGCGACTGTCGTGCTGCCGAATTCGAGTTTCAACAACACGACCTTGTTCACGTTGTTGGTTACCATCGACGTGATGTTGATGCTGGCGACAGCGTTCTCGGTGTGGCGGGCAATGCACTCGTTCGACCAAGCCTGCGCTCGCGACCGCTATCGGTCGGTCGAGAACCAGCTTCCGGCCTTCATGGCCGTTGCCCACCGCTAGGACTGCTCCATCTTCTTGACCTGGTCCCACAGGTCGTCGAGCACCGCCAGATCGGCGTCGTTCATCGAGAGCTGCCGCTCGGCCGCGAGTTGCTCGACCCGTTCGAACCGACGCCGGAACTTGTGCGTGGCAACGCGCAAGGCGGCCTCCGGCTCGATGTCGAGATGACGAGCAACGTTGACCACCGCGAACAGCAGGTCGCCGAGCTCATCATCGATGCGACTGCGGTCGCCGGTGGCGATCGCATCTGTTAGCTCGGCGGCCTCCTCGACGATCTTCGGCAGCGCTCCACCGACGTCGGGCCAATCGAACCCGACCTTGGCTGCTTTGCGCTGAACGTGGTACGCGTAGCTGAGCGACGGCTGCGACATGGCCACACCGTCGAACACGCTGGTGCGACCTTTCTCCGCGTGTTTGATCGCGTCCCAGTTGGCAACCACGGTGTCGGCATCATCGGCCTTGACCGAACCGAAGACATGGGGATGACGTCTCACGAGCTTGTCGTGAATCCCGTCGACGACATCGACCATGGTGAACCGACCGTCTTGTTCGGCAATCGTGGCGTGGAACTCGATTTGGTACAGCAGGTCGCCCAGCTCCTCGATCAACGCCGTATCGCTCGACGGCTCTTCGGGATCGAGTGACTGCAGCGCGTCGACGACCTCGTAGGTCTCTTCGAGCAGATATTTGATCAGCGAATGATGGGTCTGCTCCTTGTCCCACGGGCACTGTTCGCGAAGTGTGCGGGCGAGTTGGTGGAACCTCACCAACGACTCGCCGACGGGTGAGCCGAGGTGCGGGATGTAGATGCATGTCAGATGGTCGGCCTCGACGGTGCGGTCGAGCTCTGCCCACGTCGTGTGCACGATCTGCTCGTCGGGGGTGCCGAGCCGTTGCAGGATCACGACCGGCTCATCGCCACTCGCACCCTCGACTGCCAGCTTGATGTCACTGAGCACCCAGTTGGCGTGGGTGTGGGCCACGAACATCGGACCGTGATCACCGGCGGCCGCCGTGGCGAACTCATGTCCGTCGATCAGGCGCACACCGGCCTCGACAGGGTCGATGCCAAGTCTGGCGAACGCCACGTCGAGGAACGATATCGCCGGGAGCACAATGCACTCGACGCGGGCGTCGTTGCTGAGATGACGCACACTGCGCTCCAGCACGAGCGGCGATCCCGGCACGGCGTACAGGATCTCGCCGTGCTCGGCGGCCGAAGCCACGAGGCGTTCTGTGATCTCCGCGTACACGTCGGCAAACGTGTCGGCCGCTTCGTAGACATCGTCGAACGATGTCGCATCTCCGACGAGCGACGCCGATGGGTGGCGTGCCGTGCGAATGAATCGGTGTGGATGGTTCGAGATCGCCTCGACCGTCTCTTGGGTGACGTACTGGGGCCCGCCCGGCCCGAGACCGACGATCGTCACGCGGCCGAGGGGACCGACGGTGCCGGCGGGCTCGACTGCTGTGTCGTGATCGGGATGCGTCACGATGTCAGCGTCACGACCGCACCACTGGCAGGGTCCCACCTGCCGTATCGAGGATCGACGTAGATCGTGGCTGCGGAGACGAGTGCGTCCAGTTGGTCTGGAGGAACGACTGCGCCGGCGATCGATGCTTGAGATGCGGGTAGCAGGTCTTCAAACGGCCGCAGCATCAGCACAGCCGAGAACGTTCCGAGTTCGGCAGCGAGGGGTTGACCGACCGTCGCGTCCTTCAGCGCTGTGATGAGTGGAGGGTTGTTGACGGTGCCGGGATCGAGGCATTCATTTCCGGCTTGATCCATCACCACTCCGCCAGCGTCGCGAATGACGGTGTCAGTGGAGAACTGGTGGGCCGCATCCGAAAATGAGGTACCAGAGTTCACCGTGGCCAACACCCTGTTGGCGTCATCGATCGTCGCGACCGTGATCGCCGCGAGGCAGATGAACGGACTTCCATTGACTCCGGACTCGTACGCGATCTTCGTTTTGTCGCCGGCGATGGTGACCAGCGCATTCGAGAGGCGAGCATCGAGATCTGCAGCGGTGGGCGCGGTCGTCGGTGCGGCCGTACCCGTCGACGCCTCGAGCACCGATACGCGGATCCATTTCGTCAGCTCTTCGCGCAACTGGTCGCCGGTTGCCGACTCGCCCACGGCGGCCAAGGATTCGACAGCCTTCGCGGAGAGAGTGCGATCGCCGACCTTTGCGGCAGCGTCGTTGCGGTTGAACGTGGCACACGACGACAGCGTGGTGAGGGTGATCATTGCGCAGGCGGTGACCGCCGCGGCCGAACGACGTCGATTCACGTCACGACTCTATGTTGTCGAAGAGCGACGGTCACGCCGTGCCGCCCTCGGCTCTGTCCTCGACACCGTCATCCGCGACCGCCCACCCTTCGGCGGCCCAGTCGTCGAGGGTCCACTCGTCGTCGTCCGCCTTGGCGACTGTTCGGTGCTCGTCGGTGAGTTGTGTCAGCACATCGCGCACGTACGACGTCACTGCCTCGCCGAGTCCCACATCCCCGCCGGCGACTTCGGACAAGAACCACAGGTGCTCCAGGACTTGGTGGTAGAGCTCGGCTGGTTCGAGCTTGCCAACCAGATCGGGTGGCACGCCATCGATGGTCGGCTCGAATCGTTCCTCGAGCCAGCGCGCTGCCGCCACTGTTTCGGGCACCTTCCGCAACGTCTGATTTTCGATCACGGCTCGGTACCTGGCGATGTCGTTGAGCAACCGTCGGGCCTGGTTCTCGCCGGTTTCCAATCCGGTGAGGGTCTTCAGGCGTTGGCCGTGAAAGCCGTGTTCGACGACCCGCGGGATCAGCCGAAGCTTCGAGCCGTCGGCGGTGGTGTACAACTCGAGCTCGGCCGCATCGAAGCCGAGCTCATGCAATCGCTGCAGCCTGTTGTCGATTCTGAACGTCTCGTTGACATCGAATTCATCGGTGCCCGTCAGTTCCTTCCACAGGCGATCGTACGTGGTTTCGATGGCCAGAGCGGTGGAGATCGGATCGATGCCGTCAGCCAACCGCCCTCCGGCCTGCAGGTCCTCGAGGTCGCCGGCGACGTTCTCCGTGGCGATTGTGAGGTCGTGTCGTCGTTGGCCGTCCGACAGGGTCGGATGGCGCTCGCCGGTCTCGACATCGATGATGTAGGCGCTGAGCTCGCCGGCATCACGGCGGAACAGCGTGTTCGACAGCGAGCAGTCACCCCAGTAGAAACCGGCGAGGTGCAGCCGCACGAGCAGACCAGCGAGAGCGTCGAGCAATCGCTCGCCGAGGTATGGCACGCGCAGGCCGCGGCCAGAGAGCAGGACTCGATAGGGCAGCGAGTAGTCGATATTACGGGTGATCAGCAGGCCATCGATCTCGCTGTCGGGATCGCGTTCGGTCACCACGCCGACAACCTCGGCTGTCGGTAACCCGGCATCGCCGAGCTCACGAAGCAGCCGCCACTCGCGCTGGGCCAGGTTGTCGGGCAGTTCCTTGACGACGTAGGTGATGTCGCCCGACTCGACGAGGCGCACGACGTGCCGATGCAAGCCGGCGACTTCGTGCAGACCGGGGATCGTCCAGTCGTCGAGCCGTTCGAGGAATGGCCAATCCACCATCGCGACGTGCTCGCCTGGCTTGGCGATTTGGAGCCTCATTGTTCACATCTCATGCTGGTATCAACTCACGGAGAAACGCGACGAGGAACTCTGCGGGTTCGGCATCGCGCGGGATCGGCACGACGAGCTGGTTCGAGTCTGGTTTGAAGATGGCACTTCGTGCCAGACGCTGCAGGCGCATCTCCGCACTCGTCTTCAAGTTCAACGGCGCCATTCGCGCCTGGCTGGCGGCGATCGAGACATCGCGCAGTCCCAGCCGGTGACACTCGGCGCGTAGGTAGCCGACGTTCAGCAACGCGTCGGCCGGTTCGGGAACCGGTCCATAGCGGTCTTCCCATTCGCTGCGGATGTCATCGACCTCGGCCGAATTCGTGACCGCCGCCAAGCGCCGGTATGCCTCGAGTCGCGATTCTTCTTTGGTGACGTAGTCGGTGGGGAGATATGCGTCGGTGGGCACGTCGAGTTTGAGCTCGCTCGGCTCCTTCTTCGGCTCGCCCTTCATCTCTCCGACTGCTTCGGTGACCATCTGGCAGTACAGGTCGTAGCCGACCGCGGCAATGTGGCCGCTCTGCGATTCGCCCAGCAGGTTGCCTGCACCGCGGATCTCGAGATCGCGCATCGCGATCTTGAATCCACTACCGAGATCGGTGGCTTCGCCGATGGTGCGCAACCGCTCGTAGGCCTCCTCCGTCAGTCGGGCGTCACGCGGGTGGAACAGATATGCGTACGCCCTCGATCCACTCCGACCGACGCGGCCGCGCAGCTGGTGCATCTGGCCCAATCCCAACAGGTCTGCTCGCTCGACCACCAGGGTGTTCACAGTCGGCATGTCGATGCCACTCTCGATGATGGTGGTGCACACCAGCACGTCGTACCGGCCCTCCCAGAAGTCGACGACGATTTGTTCGAGCGACCCCTCGTCCATCTGTCCGTGTGCCACCGCGATTCGGGCCTCAGGCACCAACTCGCGCAGCCGCTCGGCGGCTTGCGAGATCGTCTTGACGCGGTTGTGCACCCAGAAGACCTGACCTTCGCGGAGCAGTTCGCGACGTAGGGCCTCGATTGCGACGCGCTCGTCGTACTCGCCGACAAACGTCAGGATTGGCTGGCGATCAGCTGGCGGTGTCTGCAGCAGCGACAGGTCGCGGATGCCGACCAGGCTCATCTCCAGTGTCCGCGGAATCGGCGTTGCGCTGAGCGTCAGTACGTCGACGTTGACCTTCAGCTTCTTCATCGCCTCCTTGGCCTGCACGCCGAACCGTTGTTCTTCGTCGACGACCAACAGACCGAGATCCTTGAACTTCACGCCGTCCTGCAGCAGGCGGTGGGTGCCGATGACGCAGTCGACCTCGCCGCTGGCCAGTCCGTCGATCACCCGCTTGGCCTCCTTGTTCGTCAAGAAGCGGCTAAGCGTCTCGACGCGGATCGGGTAGCCGGCGAAGCGATCGGCGAACGTGTTGCCGTGCTGGGTGACGAGCAACGTCGTCGGGGCCAGAACGGCCACCTGCTTGCTGTCTTGGATCGCCTTGAAGGCGGCGCGTATCGCGACCTCCGTCTTGCCGAAACCGACGTCGCCGCACAGCAGACGATCCATTGGATACGGCCGCTCCATGTCGACCTTCACATCGTCGATGGCAATGCGTTGATCGGGTGTCTCGACGAACGGGAACCCATCTTCCATCTCGGTTTGCCACGGCGTGTCGCTGCCGAAGGAGTGACCTTCCGCGTTGACTCGCTTCTGGTACAGCACCACCAACTCCTGGGCGATCTCGCGTACCGCGCTGCGCACCCGCGACTTGGCCTTGGCAAAGTCGGCGCCACCAAGGCGATGCAACGTCGGAGTCTCGCCCCCGACGTATTGGCGAAGGGTGTCGATCTGATCGCTGGGGACGTACAGTTTGTCGCCGCCCTTGTATCCGAGGAGCAGATAGTCGCGCTCGATCCCGCCGATCGTGCGCTTGACCATGCCTTCGTAATGACCCACACCATGCTGGTAGTGCACGACGTAGTTGCCCGGCTTCAAGTCTTCGAAGAAGCCGGTGCCCTGCCGCTTGCGCGGCCGTGGTTGACGGTGCGTGCGTCGCCGGCCCGTGAGGTCGCCTTCGGCGATGATCGCCAACTTGGCTTCCGGCAACGAGCAGCCGCGGTGCAGGGGAGCGGTGACGACGTATCCGCCTGGCTTGGTCAGGTCGGTCGACGGCGTGGCGATGGTGAAGTCGAGACCGCGATCGCGAAGCAGCTCGGCCAGGCGCATCGCACTGCCTGTTCCGTCGGCGGCAACCACCACTCGGTACTTGTCCGCGATCATTTCTGTCAGGCGCTTTGCCAAGCCCTCGCCGTCGCCGACGACCGGGCCCCAACCGCTGGCCTGAACCATCGGGGCATCCGGGTGTTCGGGCGTCGAGCTCAGCGTCCACATCGATTGCTTGGTGCCCAGCAGCTCGTCGGTGTCGGCGTGCAGGCGGGGGAACTTGCGGTCAGCATCGCGGGCCCACGTCGACGCCAATGAGCGGGCGAGATCGTCCTCTTCGGCGACCAGATCGTTGGCGCGATCGCGCATTCGGCGCGGTTCGAGCAGGGCGACCTTGCCCGACGGAGGCAGCAGGTCGGTGATCAAGGTGTCGCCATCGACGAGCCACGGCAGCCAGCTCTCCATCCCATCGAAGACGGTGCCCTCTGCCAGGCGTTCCCATTGCTCGCGTCCCCACGGTTCCTCGGCGATGAGTTCGGCGGCGCGGGCGCGCACGGCCTCGCTGGGCAGCAGCTCGCGCGCCGGGAAGATGCGGACCTCGGCGAGATCATCGGTGCTGCGCTGATCGTTGACAGTGAACTCGGTCAGCCGGTCGACCTCGTCACCCCACAGGTCGATGCGGATCGGAGCATCTGCGGTGGAGGGGAACACATCGATGATCGCGCCGCGCCGGGCGACCTCGCCGCGGTGTTCGACCAGGTCTTCCCGGCGGTACCCGAACCCGATCAGCGTGTCGAGCAACGCGTCGGGATCGACGATGTCGTTTGGTCGGATGTGGATCGGATCGACATTTATCGCCTCCGGGCCCAGCCGCTGCAGCAGCGCCCGCACGCCCGCAACGATGATCGTCGGTTGCTCACTCACTTGGTCTTTGCGCAGGCGCCACAACACATCCATCCGCCGGCCCATGGTCTCGACGCTGGGGCTGATCCGCTCGAACGGCAGCGTCTCCCAAGCGGGGAACAACACGACGGAGCCCGCAGGCATGAACTGGCACAGGTCGTCGTAGAGCTGTCCGGCGTCGGTACCCGTCGGCGTTGCAACCAACAGCGGATGGCGATCGCCGAGTTGGGCGAGAGCCGCGACCGCGACCGCGCGCGCCGATTCGGGCACGGCGACGAGCGCGGCCGGATTGCCGAAGGCCTGTGTCAGGCCGGTGTCGTCACGCAGGAGACGAGGAAGCGAGGCAAGCGACATCTGGCTGGTCATCTGGAAGTTGAGGGTAGCGGTGCCCGACCGCCCCTACCGCCCGTAAACCGTGCGTCATCCGACACCCTCTCGATGAGAGATGTGCGGTCTCCGCCGGCTGTCCGACGCCGCATCTCTCTCACATCGCGTAGTTGGCTGAGGTCGTGGGTGAGACGGCACGCCGAAGGCGTACCGGCTCACGCGTGCCGGCTCACGCGTGCCGGCTCACGCGTTGAGGCCGTTGAACTTGGTCATCGCTGCCTCGGGACCATCGGCGAGCAGCACTTCGACCGCGTCAGCGGCAGTGACGATGGCGATGTCGAGCAGCTCGCGTTCTGCCTTCGGCAACCGCGACAGCACGTGATCCGCGCCGCGTTCCTTCGACGGTGGCTTGCCGATGCCAATGCGCACGCGCACGTAGTCCTGCGTCTTCAGGTGTTGGGTGATGCTGCGCAGGCCATTGTTGCCGGCGAGGCCCCCGCCG
>JAENVT010000404.1 GCA_016650435.1 Ilumatobacteraceae bacterium | reverse complement strand
CAGCTGATCGTGCGTCGTCGCCGCACGTCGAAGGGACGCCGCTAGTCATGAAGGGTAATTCGTAATGTCACGCAGCCTGAAGAAGGGCCCGTTCGTCGACGACCATCTGTTGAAGAAGGTCGACGCACAGAACACCGCCGGCGAGCGCAAGGTCATCAAGACCTGGAGCCGCCGCAGCACGATCATCCCCGACATGGTCGGTCACACGATCGCCGTTCACGACGGCCGCAAGCACGTGCCGGTGTACGTCACGGAGTCGATGGTCGGTCACAAGTTGGGTGAGTTCAGCCCAACGCGCACCTTCCGCTATCACGCCGGCCAAGAGAAGAACACGAAGGGTCGCCGCTAATGACCGGTCCGAAGTTGAACGAGGGCAGCATGATTGCCGGCGAGCGCAGTGGCACGAAGGCCAGTGCGATGTACCTACGCGTTTCGGCCTCAAAGGCCCGAGTCGTGTTGAACCTGATTCGTGGTCTGCCGGTGAAGCGCGCCGACGAGGTGCTGCAGTTCAGCGACCGTGAGGTGTCGAACGACATCCGCAAGGTGCTGGCGAGTGCTGTCGCCAATGCCCAGCACAACGACGAGCAGGATCCTGAGGAGTTGTTCGTCAAGGCCTGCTTCGCTGATGAAGGCCCGACGCTGAAGCGGTTCACGCCTCGCGCCCGCGGCCGCGGCAATCGCATCAACAAGCGCACCTGCCACATCACCATCGTGACGGCGCGTCTCGACGACGCCAGGCTCGAGATCGTGCAGGCCCGCGAGGCCAAGCGCACCACGGCCGGCCGTCGCCGCCCGGCAGCAGGCGGTACCCCCGCCAGCCGTAGGGCACGAGTCGAGCGCAGCCGTCAGCGTGCTGCAGAGGCTCGCGGCGGCAAGGTCGGAGACGCCCAAGATCTCAAGGAACAGGCAGCCAAGGACGTCGCCGATGCCGAGTTGCCGACCGGTGCTCATGCCCCGCTCGAAGACGTTGCGCAGCCCGAGGGCTACGAGATCAAGGGCAACGCCGACTCGATGCTGTACCACCTGCCTGGCACACGGTTCTACAACCAAACCGTTGCCGAGGTGTGGTTCGACACCGCCGAAAACGCCGAAGCCGCCGGCTACCAGCTTCCCCCCAGCCAACGAGAAGACGACGAAACAACCGATGACGTTGAGGCAAGCGACGAGGGTGCTGATGCAGCCGAGAGCGAAGCGAGCGAAGGATCTGACGTGACTGAAGGTGCCGACGAGAGCGCCAGCGACGAGGCACAAGCGTCGCGAGGAAAAAGCGAAGCGGATGACGAGGGAGCCGAATAATGGGCCAGAAAATTAATCCTTACGGGTTCCGTCTCGGCATCACGACCGATTGGAAGAGCCGCTGGTTCTCCGAGCGCGACTACAAGGAATATCTCACAGAGGATTGGAAGATCCGCAAGGCATTGATGACGAAGCTTGAAAGCGCCGCCGTCAGCCGCATCGAGATCGAGCGCACGCGCGACAAGGTCCGCGTCGACATCCACACCGCCCGTCCGGGCATCGTGATCGGTCGTCGTGGCGCCCAGGCCGACGAGTTGCGTGCGTTGTTGACCGACATCACCGGCAATCCGAAGGTGCAGCTCAACATCGTCGAGATCAAGAGCCCCGAGCTCGACGCTGCGCTCATTGCCCAAGGTGTTGCCGACCAGCTGGTCAACCGCATCGCGTTCCGCCGGGCAATGAAGCGCGCCGTGCAAAACGCCCAGAAAGCCGGTGCCCTCGGCATCCGCGTCCAGTGTTCGGGCCGTCTTGGTGGCGCTGAAATGAGCCGCACCGAGTGGTACCGCGAAGGTCGCGTCCCGCTGCACACCCTCCGCGCCGACATCGACTTCGGTGTCCGCGAAGCCCGCACGTCCAGTGGTCGTGTCGGCGTCAAGGTGTGGATCTACAAGGGCGACATCGTGCCCTACAAGAGCATCAACGACGACAAGATCACCCGCGAGGCCGCGATGGCTGCCGGCGATCCGTCTGGTGCTGGTCAGCCACGTCGTGTTGTGTCGTCGGCTGGTCGCCGTCCGGCAGAAGGCGATGTCGAGGCCGCCCCGTTGATCAAAGAAGCCGATCCCGAGTTGGAGAAGCTTCTCGACGAAGAAGAAGAGATCGCTCGCCGTACGCACGGCGGTTCCGAAGCTCCGCATTTCCGTGGGGAGGACTGATCAATCATGTTGATGCCTCGTAAAACCGCACACCGCAAGCACCATCGCGGTCGTACCTCTGGTCTGACCAAGGGTGGCGCCCATCTGGCCTTCGGTGAGTATGGAATCCAGGCTCTCGAGCCGGGCTGGCTCAGTGCCCGCCAGATCGAAGCTGCACGTATTGCCATGACCCGCGCGATCAAGCGTGGTGGCAAGGTGTGGATCAACATCTTCCCCGACAAGCCCGTCACCAAGAAGCCGGCCGAGACCCGCATGGGTTCAGGCAAGGGCAACCCGGAGTTCTGGGTAGCCGTTGTCCGTCCGGGCCGGGTGTTGTTCGAGCTGTCGTATCCCAACGAAGAGATCGCCCGGTCTGCAATGTCGAAGGCTATT
>JAENVT010000403.1 GCA_016650435.1 Ilumatobacteraceae bacterium | reverse complement strand
TTGTTCGTGACGGGTGCCAACGTCACGGTCCCGATGGCCAGCATCGTGCTGCGCAAGAGCTACGGCCTCGGTGCGCAAGCGATGATGGGAGGCAGCACCAAGGCGCCTGCCGCGTGCGTTGCCTGGCCGACCGGCGAGTTCGGCGGCATGGGCCTGGAGGGTGCTGTTCGGCTGGGATACCGGCGCGAACTCGAGGCCATTGAGGACCCGAAATTGCGTGAGCAAAGTTTTCAAGATCGTGTTGCCAGCATGTACGAACATGGCAAGGCGTTGAACGCCGCATCCCATTTTGAAATCGACGACGTCATCGATCCCGCTGACACCCGACGGTGGCTTGCTGCCATCCTCAATTCCTCGCCGCTACCGCAACCACGCGTCGGCAAGAAGCGCCCCAACATCGATACCTGGTAGGAGTACGACATGCATGTTGACGAAGTCGAGTTGCGGGTCGTGCGCCTGCCCTACAAGTCGGTGTTCAAGACGTCGTTCGCCGCCGAGACCGAGAAGACCGCCGTGATCGTGACCGTGAAATCCGAGGGTGTCGAGGGGTATGGCGAAGGTGTCATGGACACATTGCCCGCATACCGCGAGGAGTCGATTCCGGGCGCGCTGCACCTGCTTCGTGAAGCCCTTATCCCGTCGCTGCTCAACAACGACTGCGACGATCCGATGACGTTGGTCGACTCGTGGAAGGGATGGCGCGGCAACCCGATGGCCAAGTCGGCGCTCGAACTGGCGGTGTGGGACTGTCACGCCCGCCAGCTCGGCGTACCGATGCAGTCCCTGCTCGGCGGCGAGCGAACCGAGATCCCGGTCGGTGCCAGCTTGGGCATGAACCCGGTGCCCGAAACCGTGGCCTCTGTTGCGAGGCATGTGGAGCAGGGGTACAAGCGCATCAAGCTGAAGATCGAGCCGGGATGGGACGTCGAGCTGCTGTCTGCTGTGCGCGCCGAGTTCCCCGACATCGAGCTGACCGTCGACGCCAACTCGGCGTACACCCTCGACGACATCGACATCCTCAAGAAGATCGATCAGTTCGGCCTCCACTACATCGAGCAGCCGCTGCATTGGGACGACCTCGTCGATCATGCAACCCTCGCACCACAAATGGAGACGCCGCTGTGTCTCGACGAGACGTTGACATCGCCGGCCCGCGTCAAGGCGGCGCTCGACCTGGCGGCGTGCAAGGTGGTGAACGTGAAGATCGGCAGGGTCGGCGGCCTGGCGGCGACGAAACGTATCCACGACCTGTGTGTCGATCGCGGCGTACCGATGTGGTGCGGAGGCATGCTCGAGACCGGTATCGGCCGCGCTCACAACATCCACGTCGCCACCATGCCTGGCTTCGTGTATCCGGGTGATACTGCCTCGGCCAGTCGCACGTACGCACGCGACATCACCGAGCAAGGGTTGGAGGCCACTGACGGGATCATGCCGGTGCCACCTGGCCCCGGCATCGGGGTCACCCTCGATCGACCGTTCCTCGAGACCGTGACGCAGACCGTGGAGGTCGTGCGTCGGTGACCATCGAGTTTCGTGAGCTCCGGACCGCCGAGGAGCTTGCCAAAATGCCGGTTCTGGAGTCTCGTGTGTGGGGCACTCCCGACGAGTTGGTGCGGGTCAACATGCTCGTGGCGACGATCAGCGAGGGTGGCATGGCGATCGGTGCCTTCGATGGCGATCGTCTCGTCGGATCGGTGTACGGCTTCGCGACCAGGCAACCGGACGTGCTGCACTCTCACTATCTCGCTGTCGACCCCGACTATCGGCGAACCGGTCTTGGGGTTGCCCTGAAGCAGCAGCAACGCGAGTGGTGCTTGGCCAACGGGCACACCGCGATGCGCTGGACGTTCGACCCGCTGCAGCTCCCCAACGCCCATCTCAACCTGCGTTCGCTCGGTGCGATTGGCGTTGGGTATCACCCCAACTTGTACGGGCCAATGGGCGGTATCAACGGTGGTCTGCCGAGCGATCGATTGGTGGTCGAGTGGGATCTGGTTGGCCCCCGATTCGCCGGCGGGGAATCGGCCGAGGTCGCTGTGCCGATGGTCAGCGCCGACGAGATTGCCGCGGCAGGGGCGGCTGCGCTCCATGCCCGCGTCGCGCTGCGTGAAGCTATGTTGCCGCTGCTGGTCGACGGCTGGCGGGCGACCGACGTCGACCGCGACGCCCGCACGTACACCTTCAGTCGCTGAGACCCGGCTTCTGGCGATCGATCACGGCTTGGGCGAGGTCGGGAAAGACCTTGCTGACCTTGGCTGTCAGCCAGTCCCCATATGTGCCCTCGAGATCGCGCAGGTTGGCGCGATCCCAGCGCCGGTCGGCGTCGACGGGCGTCGCCCAGTCATCGTCGAGATCAATCGTTTCGATCACCGCGTCCCAGCCGGGATCGAGGAAGAACGGCATTGAGTATCGATCGCTCTTCGAGTCGTTGCGCGCTCGGTGCGGCGTCGAGCGGTACCGGCCGGCGGTCAGACGGTCGAGCATGTCGCCGAGGTTGCAGATGATCAGCTGGGGATCGTGCGGCGCGTCGATCCACTTGTCGTCGACTTTGACCTGCAGCCCCGCTCTGCCGTCGTGAGCGAGGAGCGTCAGCAGGCCGTAGTCGCTGTGCTCGGCAACTCCCCATCGGTCGGCAACGTCAGGCGGATGCGGTGGATACCGGAAGATGCGAAACAGCGGCGTGGGATCAGCGGTGAGACCGTTGCGGAAGAACTCGGGTTCCAACCCCAAGCCGCGAGCCATCAGCGACAGCACCCGCTGCGCCAGCGGCTCAATCGTGTCCATCCACTGGAAGACCAACGGCCGCCACAACGCCGGTTCGCTTGGCCAGATGTTGGGGCCGTGCATCGGCCTGTGGTCCGCCGGCAGCTCGCGGCCGAAGTAGTAGCCCTCCTTCAGATCCGGCACTCCCGAAGTGAGTTCGCCGCCAAGTGGAAACCATCCACGCCACGCAGGCCCTCCACGCGCCAGGGCGACGTGTGCTTTTTCGTCCTCGCTGAGAGCAAAGAACTCGATTGCAACGCGCAAGACCGCTTCACGCAACTCGTCGCTGACTCCGTGGTTGCGGATCGCGAAGAAACCGAACTCGCGACACGCTGCGTCGATCTCTGCGGGAGCCCTGGTCGAGGCGATGTCGATGACCGGCAGCATGCTCCGCAGCGTAGGCGGCTTGCCGTGTCAGAATCGATGCTCGTGACCACCGCCCAACTGATTGTCGTTGGGATAGCGGTTTTTATTGCAGCGTTCATGCAGATCGTGGCCGGCTTCGGCTTTGCGCTGCTTTCGGTGCCATTGATGACATTGGCAATCGAGCCCAAGGTCGCGGTCGTCGTCAGCTCGCTGACCGGAGTGTTCGTCACAAGCTGGCAGGCCTACAAAGGCCGCGCCGAAGCCGACAAGATCCTCGTCAAGAGGATGACCATTGGGTCGTACATCGGGATGCCACTCGGGCTCCTGGTGTTCATCATGGTCGACGACAACGTCTTGCGCTTCCTGCTCGGCATCGCGGTGCTCGCCGCCGTCGTGCTGCTAGCGCTACGCGTCAACTTGCATCACTTCGGCCCGCGTCTCGACTACGGCACCGGTTTTGTCTCTGGAGTGTTGGCCACGTCGTTGTCGACCAACGGCCCGCCACTGGTCTTCGCGTTGCAAGCGCGGCAGCTCTCGGCGGTCACCTTTCGGGCGACGATCTCGACGATTTTCGCGCTCAGCAACATTGGCGGATTGGCGCTGTTCATCGCCTCCGGCAAGATCACCCGCGATGGCTTGATCGCATCGGCGGTCACCATTCCGGCGATGTTCGTCGGGCAACTCCTCGGGTTCCCCATTCGCAAACATGTGCACGGCGAACGCTTCCGCTGGCTGGTGCTGCTGCTGCTGGTCGCCGCGGCAATCAGCGCCATCGTGAATGCCGTCATTTGAGGGTTCTGCTGACGCTCACCTGCATCGCAACCGCGATCGCAGCGATCGCCAACTGGTACTCGCGCGTCAAGGTGAACGATCGCGTCGAGCTGATCTCCAAGCCGCTGACAACGGTCGGGGCAATTGCGATTGCAGCAGGTGCGGATGGACCGCGCCCGGCGACGATCGTCGCCGTTGTAGCCCTGGCGCTGTGCCTGATCGGCGACGTTGCCCTGCTGCCTGCGGTCGACCGTTTCGTCGTCGGCCTGGCGGCATTCCTGCTCGGTCATATCGCATTCATCGTGATGTTCGCGCAGCGCGGTTTCGACCGGTGGGGGTTGTCGGGTATCGCAATCGTGGGCGTCGCCGCACTGCTCGGCATCGCCGGCGTGCCGATCGTTCGCGGTGCGTCAGCCAAGGGATTCGGCATACCGGTGCGCGCCTACCTCGTGGTGATCTCGTCGATGTGTGTGCTCGGATGGGCGACGGGCAACTGGCTGATCATGCTCGGCGCAACCGCTTTCATCATCAGCGATTCGATTCTTGGCTGGGGCCAGTTCGTCGCCGAACGGCGCTGGATGCATGTGGCCATCATGGTCACCTACCACGTGGCGATCGTGTCGCTGGCCTTGAGCCTGGTGATCTAGCCGCCGAACATCTGCAGCCACTGCTCGGCGGACTTTGGGCGGAACACGTAGTTGTTGTCGCGGATCGTCTTCATGGTCGCGCTCGCTGGCTGCGAGTACCGGTGGCCCGGATAGACCACCGTGGACGACGGCATCGCTGCCAGCTTCTGCAGGCTGTAGTACATCTCTTCGGGATTGCTGCCCGGCAGGTCGGTGCGGCCACAGCCATCGAGGAACAGCGTGTCGCCGCTGATCAGCCGGTCGCCGACGTGGAAGCACTGGCTCCCCGGCGTGTGGCCAGGAGTATGGATCAGCGACACCGCGATCGAGCCGACGTTCACAGTGTCTCCGGCGTCGTGCGCAGCGAGATGATCGTCGCTGACTCCGGTCGTTCGTCGTACCCAGGGTACCTCGTCGCGCTGCAGATGGATCGGGCAGTCAACCTGCTCGAGCAGCGCGGCAACGCCTTCGATCGCGTACCCCATCAGTGATCCGCCGACGTGGTCGGCGTGGTAATGGGTTGCCAACACTCCGGTGACTCGCATGTCGTCGGCGGCCACCACGTCCA
>JAENVT010000402.1 GCA_016650435.1 Ilumatobacteraceae bacterium | reverse complement strand
TCGCGACTTCACCCTCGGCTCGGATCGCGATTTCTCCGCGCACATCACCCTCCGGCGCGATGCCCGCGCTACCGACGACGTGCTCAACCGGCTCGCCGGGGTTGCCACGGCCACCTCGAACCGCCGACTGACCGGCGATCCGCAGGCAACCGGCTTCCATGCCATCGACGGCGACACGACGACGTCATGGACTACGCCGTTCTCCAATGTCGTCGGCTCGAGACTGCAAGTTCCCCTCGACGCCGCTGTCAGCACATCGTCCCTGGTGATGACGCAGCCCGTCGACGAACGCCACAGCACGATCACGCGTGTCGTGGTGACAGTCGGCGACCAGGCGACGGCCGTCGATGTCCCCCCACCCGACCAAACGGGAAGCAGCACGTTGACATTTCCGGCAGCGACGGGCGTGTCGTTGTCGTTGACGATCGACACCATCGAGCCGCGCACAACGGTTGATCGGCGATATGCCGAGACGACCCTGCTGCCAGCCGCCATCAGCGAGATCTCGGCGCCCTCGATCATCGCCCCACAGCCCGCTGCGCCGGCGACCGACTGTCGAAGCGACCTCGTGCTGATCGACGGTCAGCCCCTGCCAATCTTGGTCGACCAAACTGCACTCAACGCGCTGCTGTCGGGCCAAGCCGTCGACGTCCAACCGTGCGACCCGACGCTGTTGCATCTCGTAGCAGGTGTTCATCGATTGACGACCACACCGGGTCTGGCGACTGGGCTCGACGTCGATCGAGTCGTTCTCGATCAGCTTCCGACGGTCGATGCCGCCGCTGCGCCGGTTGAGGTCTCGCCCACCGTTGTCGTCTCCCGCACCCGCACGACGCGCACCGCGACCGTCAGCAACTGTCCGTCGGGTTGCTGGTTGATCCTCGGAGAGGGCTTCAATGACGGCTGGCAGGCTCGCGCCGGATCCATCAACCTCGGCGCACCCCGGCAGATCTCGGGTGGCTTCAATGGCTGGCTGCTGCCACCGTCGGCCTCGCCCGTGACTGTCACGATGAAATGGGCTCCGCAGAAAGAGATGTGGATCGGCATCGCTCTGGCAGCCCTCGCGGTTCTCGTCTGTGGCGCGCTGATCTTGGCTGACAGGAAACGCGCCGAGGTGGCTGTGGCGGACGCTCCCGTCCCGCAATGGCCACCCGACCCCGTCAATCGTCGCCGGGCGCTCGTTGCGGCTGCCGCACTCGTGGTGCTGGCCTTCGTGAGCATTTCGCCCAAGTACGCCGTGATCGCCGCAATCGTCGGTGTCGGTGTTGTGGTCGTGCGGCGCCCAATGATCGCCGGCGTGGCGTCGCTCGTGCTGGTGTCGGGGCTAGCCGCGCTGATCGTCCGCCGGCAGCTGCGTTATCGACTGGTGGCCAACCCGTCGTGGCCGGCAGCGTTCGATGACCTGCACCGGTTGGGCCTGCTCGTCGTGGTCCTCTTACTGGCCTCGACCCTCGTCGACGAGTGCCCCGACCAGCAGGGAGAACAAGTATCGTAAGTTTTCGTGTTACACGTCCCACGACCGTGTTTGTCGGTGGTCGTGCCGTGCTACAACGAGCAGGGCACCATCATGACGCTGCTCAAGCACGTCGCCGATTCCCCGTGGGTTCGCGAAATCATCGTCGTCGATGATGGCTCGACCGACAACACCCGCAACATCCTCGACGATGTCGACAACCCGATGGTCCGGGTCGTAACGCACGACCACAACCAAGGCAAGGGTGCCGCATTGCGCACGGGATTCGCCCACGCCACGGCCGACTACGTCATCGTGCAAGATGCCGATCTCGAGTACGACCCCAACGAGTTCGGCGACCTGCTCCCGCCGATCCTCGACGACAAGGCCGATGTCGTCTTCGGATCGCGGTTCCTGTCTGGTCGGCCGCACCGCGTCCTGTACTTCTGGCACTCGATGGGCAACCGGCTGTTGACACTGGCGTCCAACATATTCACCGGTCTCAACCTGTCCGACATGGAGACCTGCTACAAGTTGTTCCGACGGGAGGTCATCGAGTCCATCACGATCGAGGAGGATCGATTCGGCTTCGAGCCGGAGATAACGGCCAAGGTGGCCAAGGGTGGCTGGCGGATCTACGAGGTCGGCATTTCCTATTCAGGGCGCACCTACGCCGACGGCAAGAAGATCGGCAAGCGCGACGCCCTTCGTGCCGTGTATTGCATCGTGCGGTACTCCAGGGTCGGCGACCGCTTTCGCCGGCACGTCTGATGCGGTCGACACGTTGAGAAACCCACTCCGGCGCACCCCGATCCAACGCACGCCGGCCGCGTTCGCCGCCGCGGACAGGGGTCGCCTGCACGCCGTCCTCGAAGAGCTCGAACAGGCGAAGAACTATTCGGCGTGGGTGCTGCAGATGATTGCTCCACACATCAGCGGTCGCATCCTCGAGGTGGGCGCCGGACGGGGCACGTACTCCACGTACTTCGCCGAGCATGGTCACCTGACAGCGCTTGAACCGTCGGAGGTCAACAGCGTGGCGTTGCGCGAGCGCCTGAAGGACTATCCCAACGCTTCGGTGATCACCGCCGAGCTCGCTGGAACAGCGGCGCCGGGCTCCTACGACACCGTCGTGCTGCTCAACGTGCTCGAGCACATCGCCGACGATCGTCAAGCGCTCGGTGATATCTACGCGGCGCTCGCACCAGGCGGCAAGATGGTGCTGTGGGTTCCGGCGTTCGAGTCGCTGTACGGCAAGTTCGACCATGAGATCGGTCACTACCGTCGTTACCGCCACAACCAGTTGCTGGCTCTGGTTCACAAGGTCGGGTTTCAGAAGGTCAGCGCGAAGTACACCAACATGCTCGGTTTCTTCGCGTGGTGGCTCGTCGTGCGCGTGCTGGGTCGGGCACCCACTTCCGGGAGATTGGCCTTGATTTACGACCGCTACTTCATCCCGGTCATCAGCCGAGTCGAGCGTTTCGTGCGACCGCCGATCGGTCAGTCGCTGCTGGTCATCGCCCAGCGGTCATAGATGGCCCTATCGACTGCGGTTCCACCGCAGCAAGCTGCGGGCAGCGACCAGCCCCGTGCGCACATCGCCGCTCTCGATGGGCTGCGCGGCCTTGCGGTCATCGCCGTGCTGTTCTTCCATGCCGGCAAGCTGCAGGGCGGCTTCCTGGGCGTGGACCTGTTCTTCGCCCTATCCGGCTTTCTGATCACCTCGCTGCTGCTGACGGAGGTCGACAACACCGGCCGCGTACGGCTGGTCGCGTTCTGGGGGCGGAGGTTCCGGCGATTGCTGCCTGCCGTACTGCTGCTGCTCGTCGCGGT
>JAENVT010000401.1 GCA_016650435.1 Ilumatobacteraceae bacterium | reverse complement strand
CATTCCCGCTGTCGACCCGGCAACCAGCACCAAACGGGTGCTCACCAGCGAATGGGTTGACGGCCTGTCGTGGGCCGAATTCGAATCGAGCGCGGATCCGCCGGCCCGCCACCGCGCCGGCGAATCGATCTGGCGCTTCGCGCAGTACGCGGTGCACCGCATCGGTGCCTTCAACGGCGACCCGCATCCTGGCAACTACCGCTTTGGCGTCGATGGAAGCGTCACGTTCTTGGACTTCGGACTCGTGAAACGATGGACACCGGGGGAATGGCAACAGCTGGCCCCGAGCCTCGACGCCATCGTGGTGCACCGCGATCCCGAGCGGCTCGTTGCGGTGATGGAGGAGATCGGTTTCCTCCGCGCCGGCCATGGCCTGGCACCCCAGCAGGTCTACGACTACGTCAGCACCCCGTACACGCCGTACCTCACCGACACCTTCACGTTCACCCGCCAGTTCGTCCGTGACGCGATGGCGACCATCATCGACGTCAAGGGACCGCACGCCGAAGTGATCGAAAAGCTCAACATGCCACCAAGTTTCGTCATCCTCGACCGGGTCGTGTGGGGCGTCAGCGCGATCCTCGGCAAGTTGCAGGTGACAGCGCCGTGGCGATCGATGTTGCTCGAATATCGAGACGACGGACCACCGGCTACACCGCTCGGCGAAGCAGAACAAGCATGGATGGCGACGACACACCACGGCGCGCCTGGCCCTCCGCGTTGACCCGACGGGAAACCAGGCCGCTACTGTCCGACCAGAGGAGTCCGCCATCGATACGCCGGCGGTGACCTATTCGCCAAGCTTCAGAGGGGGCAATGTGGCCGATCCACACAAGCCAAGGGCACCGTTCGCGCCGTGGGACCGCCGCGAGCTGCCCGGGGCGTTCGACGTCGAGGAATCGGCGCGCCGGGTCGGCAATTACAAGTGGGCCGAGATGAAGTTGTTCGAAGCCTTGGGGGGATGGGTCGCCACGGTCCCCGAGCTCGATGTGAAGATGCGCCTCGGCACGCATTGCTACAAGCACGCCTGGCATGCCGAGCTGTGGCACAAGCGGCTGCCCGAGCTTCGCGAGATGAACCCAGACCGGCTGACGCAGCCCGCCAACGATGCGATGGTGCGATTTGTCGAAGCAATGACCGAGCCCGAGGCATCCGACATGACGATCGAGAAGTTGGTCGGCGTGTACCGCGTGTACATCCCGCACTTCATCTCGGCGTACACCTACCACCGCAACAACACCAGCCAGATCACCGATGCACCGACAATTCGTTCGATCAACTTCATCCTGCAGGACGAGTTCGACGACTGGCGCGACGGTGAGATGTTGCTGCAATCGTTGATCGAGACACCCGAAGAGGTCGATCGAGCCGCAGCTCATCAGGCCCGCCTCGAAAAGTTGATGCTCGAATCTGGTGGGATCGCCGGGCCCGGATCGATCGGAGCGTACGGATGAGGCAGTTCTTCCCCGTCGAGGAACTGGCTCGTGACGAACGGTTCCACACGATCTCCAACCGCGAACGGATGGCGGACCCGCGCACGGTGTTCCAGCCGAGTCATCAGACGCGCAACAACAACCGCCTCACGCCGTCTCGTCGCGATGCAAGTGACGCCGCCAGAGGCCTCATGCACGGCATCTTCGTCGGCGAGATCCAAGCGCTAGAAGGCGCTGGTCGCACCTGCCACGACTTCGACACCAGCACGACGGGCGCCGACGCAGCGGCGACCGACACCGTGCCGTTCGCCCTCAAGATGGACATGGCTCGTCAAGCGTGGGATGAAGCTCGTCATGTCGAGATCAGCGTCATGCTGAGCGATTGGATGGGGACCGAGATCGGCCAATTCGCCGAGAACACCGTGCTGTTCGAAGCTGCGTGCAGCAGCGACCCGGTGCTGCGTCTGGCCGGAGTCAACCGGGCGCTCGAGGGACTGGCGATCGACGTCTTCACGACGATGAAGGAGTTCGGCGATTTGGCCGGCGACCCGTACCTCGAGTTCTGCGAGGACTGGATGCTCGCCGACGAAGTGACCCACGTGAAGATGGGCAGCGACTGGTTGCGCAAGGTCACCGAGAACGATCCCGAACGGCGCAAGAAGGCGCTCGAATTCCAGAGCGTCGTCGACAAGCTGTTCAGCTACGGCGGTACCCGCAGCGACAGCGAGGAATCACCGATCGGTCTCGCCCGACGGTTCCGCGAACTGGCCGGCTTCACCGACACCGAGGTCGAAGAGATCGCCGACGTCAGCCTGTCGGCGCTCAACGAACGCAAGGCGTTCGTCGCCAGGGCCCGCACCGCGTCATGAGGATTGCGCCATGAGCGTGACGGTCACGCCGCAAACTTTCAATTTCGTCGCATACGACGCGGCGTTGATCCAACGCGTTGGCGAGGAACTGCTGGCGACGCTCGGTCTCGATGATCGCGACCTCAACATCGAAGTCGACGAGACAACGCCGTTGTCACGCATCCGTGTCGAGGTCGGCGATGCGATCTCGATCCGCGCCGAGAGCGGCGCCTTCGAAGACACCAAGCGACCGCGCCAACAAAGCGAGGTTGCCACGGCGACATCGCTGGGCCGGGTGTTGCTGCGAATCAGAGATCGGCTCGTCGGCGGATTCGCCGAAGCTCCGCCCGACGACGAGCTGACGCTGGCGCAAGTCGCCGCTTGGGAGACGTACTGCGTCGGCCGGCTCGAACGTCTTGGAATCGAAGTCAACCAACAGCGCTGGCGCTACAACTTCCGCAACCGTCACGGCTTCACCGACGAGGCCGACGAGGCCTTCAACCGCTTGTGGGCGGGCGAGGGCCTGACATGGAGCGAGCTCGAGGCAATCTGCGCGGCTGCCGTTCAGTCAGAGTCGAAATCATGACGGATACAACTGTCAGCAGTATCGACGTCAATGGGGTGACGTTGCGGGTCCACGAGGCTGGCGACCCTGCCAACCCGACCGTGGTGTTGAGCCACGGCTTCCCCGAATTGGCGTACTCGTGGCGGCATCAGATGACACCGCTCGCCGAGGCCGGCTTTCACGTCATCGCCCCCGATCAGCGCGGCTACGGCCACTCCTCCGCACCCACCGAGATCACCGCCTACGGCATCGAGGCCCTCACCGGCGACCTCCTAGGCTTGCTCGACCATTTCGGCAAGGACGACGCGGTGTTCGTCGGTCACGACTGGGGCGCGCTGATCGTGTGGGATCTTGCCCGCCTGCACCCGGAGCGCGTGCGCGCTGTCGTGGGCGTCAGCGTGCCATTCGTGCAATGGCCTGCTCCGCCGACGCAACTGATGAAGATGATGTACGGCGACCGCTTCTTCTACATCCT
>JAENVT010000400.1 GCA_016650435.1 Ilumatobacteraceae bacterium | reverse complement strand
TGGGCGATACCGAACGGAGGCTTGCGGCGTGTCGAGTTGAGCACGTTGCTGAAGTTGATGAACATTCCCTGCGCGGTCTCGGGACGCAGATAGGCCACTGCCCCGGCGTCCTCGATCGGACCGGCGTGCGTTTTGAACATCAGGTTGAACTGACGCGGCTCGGTGAAGGTGCCCTGTTTGCCGCAGCTCGGGCAGGTGTTGGGGTCGTCGAGCTTGTCGAGACGAAACCGGTTCTTGCAGTTGGTGCAGTCGACCAGCGGGTCGGTGAAGTTGGCGAGGTGACCGCTGGCCTCCCACACCTGCGGCGGACCGAGTACCGCTGCGTCGATCAGCACCACGTCGTCGCGCAACTGCACCGTCGAGCGGATCCACGCCTCGCGGATGTTTCGCAGCATCAGTGCTCCGAGGGGCCCGTAGTCGTAGGTGCTGCGGAAGCCGCCGTAGATCTCGGCCGACGGGTACACGAAGCCCCGCCTCTTGCACAGATTGACAACTTGATCGAGCTCGGTCGCAGGCATACCTGCGTAAGGCTACGAGGGCCGTCGAGGCTCCCGCGAACGAGTTCGGCAACATGCAAGGATTCTCATGGAATGGGTTGACGTTCGGAGGGCGATATCGATGATTGGTGGACGAGCGTTGGCAACGGCTTGCACAATCGCGATCGTGCTGGCCGTGGCGAGTTGCGACGACAGTGGGAGTTCGTCCGGTTCCACCATCGCGTCTTCGGTGGCGCCGACCTCGACGACCATGGCTATCTCGACACCAGTGGAGACAACCACGACGGTGGTGCCGACGACTCCGGCCCCCACCACGGCACCCGCGCCGACGACTGCTGCGCCAGCTACCGCACCGGCCTCCGTGCCGGTGTCGACGGCATGTCCCAGTGGCACGACGATTCCCTCCGCGGCGACGAACCTCGTGGCGACGAATGGCGACATCGATGGCGACACGCTGAACGACGTGGTGACGTCGTACACGCTCGATGGGATACCTCACGTTCATGCGACCTTGGCAACCGGAGGCAACAGTGACGCCGAAGTTCCGATCGGCAACGCCGACACCGTCTCGATCCAGTTCTTGGATTTCGACCACTCACTCGGTGCCGCAGTGCCTCCTCCTCTCGCCGTGCTCGCAATCGGGCCCGCCAAGGCTGGAACCGCGGTCGGCGCGTTCTTGACCCTCACACCGCAGTACTGCATCCGTGTGTGGCACAACAACACCACCGACGACACCCTGTTCACGTTCAGGATCTCCGCCGAGCCGATCTATCAAGGTCTGCAATGCGATGGCGCAGCCGGTTCGATCAACCACAGCCTGACGACTGCGCAAGAGAACCCAGGTGGCGACTGGGCTGTGACGCTTCAGCCGTTCGGGCACAACTTCACAACCGTCGACTTGCATCCGGTTCAGAACATCACGGTTCCCGACGACCCCGACATTCAGCACCAATACGGCGACCTGACGAGCTGCGGAATCACGTTGTTCCCCTAGTGCGCTGTGTGGTTGGGCGCGATTCCGGTATTGCCGGTACCGAAATCGAACCCGTTGAGGACGGTTGGGCGCGATTCCGGTATTGCCGGTACCGAAATCGAACCCGTTGAGGACGGTCGGGCGCGATGTGAGTACTGCCCAGGTGAAAACGGGCTAGCTCTTGCTGCGCGTGCTGTCCACGGGGACAATTGCCGGGATGCCGCGACTCATTCCAAACGAGGGCTTCGTGCAGAGTGGTCCCCAGCGGCTGTTCGTCCGCGATGTCGGCCAAGGGCTGCCGATCGTGGTCGTGCACGGTGGTCCCGACTTCGATCATGAATACCTGTTGCCGGAGATGGATCGGCTGGCCGACTCATTCCATCTCGTGTACTACGACCAACGCGGTCGCGGACGACCGTTCTCCGGCCAACCGCCCGACAACGTCACGATGGCGACAGAGGTCGACGACCTCGATCGTGTACGCGAGTGGTTCGGGTTCGACTCGATGGCTGTGCTCGGCCACTCGTGGGGCGGTCTGCTGGCGATGGAGTACGCGATCCGTCATCCCGAACGCGTGTCGCACCTCATTTTGATGAACAGCGCACCCGCATCGCGGGCCGACGCCATCGCACTCCGTGGCGAGTTGACGCGCAGGAAATCTCCCGCGCAGATCGAGCGCATGAACGAGCTCAGTTCCGACCTCAGGTTCCGCGCGGGCGACGTCGACACCGACGCTCAGTACTACCGCATCCACTTCGGTACCACGCTGCGGAATCCCGAACATCTCGACGCCTTGGTCCGGCGGCTGAGGTCTGCGTTCACTGAGGACGGCATCGCCGCAGCGCGAGAGATCGAGAACCGGCTGTACGAGGACACGTGGCAGCGAGACGACTACGACCTGATTCCAGCGCTACGCCAGCTCGACATCCCAACACTCCTCATTGGTGGCGCCGACGACTTTGTCCCCTGTGATGTGGTGGATCACATCGCCAACGCGATACCCGGCTCGCGCCTGGTGAGGTTGGCCGACTGCGGGCACTTCGCCTACCTCGAGCAGCCCGACGAAGTTCGATCGACAATCGCAGAATTCATGGCGTCGGCCGTCAGTTAGCGTTTCGGCATGGACCCACTCGAGCAATACCTGTCGGAGCGGTACTGGTCGGAGGACGACTTGCTGCGAGAGGTGCGCGCCGATACCGCCAAACGTGGCCCATCGATTCAAGTCAGCGCCGAGGCGGGGCACCTCCTCGCTCTGTTGGT
>JAENVT010000399.1 GCA_016650435.1 Ilumatobacteraceae bacterium | reverse complement strand
TTCCTTCCACCAAGGATTCCATCGGCTCGAAAGCCTTCGATCCTGAGGGAATTGTGCAATTGTGCCTGGCTGATTTGGCCGAAAACGTTGGCGACCGGATCGTGTTGATGGCCGATCTATGTGTTGACGAGTACACCGATCACGGCCATTGCGGCGTGCTCGACGGGCCCGCCGACGATCCGAACACGTCGGTCGACAACGACGCCACCCTCGAGATCTATAGCCGCATCGCGGTCGCCCAGGCCACGGCGGGCGCCCACGTCGTCGCGCCCAGCGGGATGATGGACGGCCAGGTCGGCGCAATCCGCGGTGCGCTCGATGCCGCGGGTTGTACATCGACGTCGATCCTCGCCTATTCCGCCAAGTACGCCAGCGGTCTATATGGGCCGTTCCGCGACGCTGTCGACGTGCAGATCGCCAGCGGTGGGACGCGCAAGGGTTACCAGCAGGATTTCCGCAACGCCCGCGAGGCGCTGGTCGAGATCGACGCCGACCTGGCCCAAGGCGCCGACATGGTGATGGTCAAGCCGGCGTTGTCGTACCTCGATGTGATCGCTGCAGTGCGCGCCCACGTCAACGTTCCCGTTGCCGCTTATCACGTCAGCGGCGAGTACGCGATGCTGAAGGCTGCAGCCGCCAACGGCTGGATCGACCACGACACCGTGGCAGTCGAGCACCTCACCGCGATCAAGCGAGCCGGCGCCGATGTGATCCTCACCTACCTGGCCCGCTGGTTCGCAGAGACTCAGCAGTGAGCACCAACGCCGAGTTCTTCGAACGAAGCTGCAAAGTCATCCCCGGCGGAGTCAACTCCAGCATCCGCGCGTTCAAGGCAGTTGGCGGAACGCCGTACATCGTCGACCGCGCCGAGGGTCCGTACGTGTGGGATGTCGAGGGACGCAAGTACATCGATCTGGTGCAGAGCTACGGGGCGATCATCCTCGGCCATGCCCACCCCGCAATTACTGCAGCGGTCAGCGCGGCTGCGATCAATGGAACGTCGTACGGCGCCCCAACACCCGGCGAGATGCTGTTGGCCGAGGCGATGACAGAGCGCGTGGCCAGCTGCGACATGGTCCGCCTGATGAACTCGGGCACCGAGGCCACGAGCACGGCGGTGCGGCTGGCCCGCGGCTTCACCGGCCGCGATCGTCTGGTGATCTTCCACGGCAACTTCCACGGCGCCACCGATGCCCTGTTGGCCGCAGGCGGAAGTGGAGTCGCAACATTGGGCCTGCCGGGCACAGCCGGCGTACCCGCCAGCGCGGTGGCCAACACCTTGGTCGTTCCGTACAACGTTGTGCCGCAGCTCGACGAGCAAGTCGCTGCGGTCATCGTCGAACCAGTCGCCGCGAACATGGGCGTGGTGGCGCCGACCGATGGATTCCTGCTTGGGCTGCGCGCCGAGTGCGACCGCGTTGGTGCGTTGCTGGTGTTCGACGAGGTCATCACCGGCTTCCGGCTCGGCAGCGGCGGCGCGCAGGCCAAGTACGAAGTGGCTCCAGATCTGACGACGTTCGGCAAAGTCATCGGCGGAGGCCTACCGATCGGATCGGTCGGCGGACGCCGTCAGATCATGGAGACGTTGTCGCCTCTCGGTCCGGTGTTTCACGCCGGCACGCTGGCCGGCAATCCGTTGGCGACGGCAGCGGGTCTTGCGGCGTTGAACGAACTCAGCGGCGACGTGTACGCCGAGCTCGCACGGCGTGCCACCCGGTTGTCGACGATACTGGGCGAGGCGTGCGCTGCGGCGGGCATCGCTGCGAAGTTTCCGGTGGTCGGCACCCTGGTCGGCGTGTACTTCGGCGACGGTGAGGCACCAACGAACTTCGTCGAGGCAAAGACCACCGACGAGCGGGTCTATCGCACCTTTTTCCATGCGATGTTGAACGAGGGCGTCGCTTTGGCGCCGGGCGCCTATGAAGCGCTGTTCGTCGGACTGGCCCACACCGACGACGTACTCGATGCAATCGGCGAGGCCGCCGGGCGAGCAGCGACCGCCACCGCCGGCCAGCTCGCTTGACCTAACCTCGCTGCGATGCGGCAGTTCGTCTCGCCAAGGTTCTGGCTTGCCATCGCCGCGTTGATCGGCTTGACATACGGGCTGTGGTACGCGTTGGTGCGCAAGGACGACACCGTCGCAGTGATCGGCCAGACCGGCAAACACGAAGTGACGGAACACCGGGTCAACCTGCTGCAACCCGTCTACGGCATTCAGGCCGACTCCGGCTTCGCGGTCGTGGACGGTGTGGCGACTGGCGACATGCGTCTTGCGCTCGATGCCAACCGCACGATGGTGGTGAAGGCCGGCACGCCGGGCCAGATCACGTGCGCCAAGCTCGCCGAGATCAACCAATGCGTGGTAGCTGCGGATCTGCTCGGCGAAGCCGTGGTCTGGTTCTCGTTGATACCCAACCCGCAACGCGCCACCTTGATCCTCCCGGGTGTCACCGAGGTGCGCACGAACAACTGGGTGTTGCTGTCGAACGGATGGGAGGTGGCGCGCAACGAGGAAGTCGAACGCAACTGCGATGCCGCCGGACTCGACGACTTCGTCAAACAGTACGGCGGAAGCCTGAGCACGTCGACGTTCAGTTTCGAACAACAAGAGATCGTCAAGGTGACGTGTCTCGAGCAGCCGGAAGCAGCCACGACGACCTCGTCGACGACCAGCACCGTGCCAGTTCCGGTTGTCGTGCCGATCGACACCTCGGTGATCCCAGACCAAGGTGTGCCCCTGGACACCATCCCGACAGGCACCGCAGTCCCCGTCGACACCGTCGCCCCCTGAGGTCAACGCACCGAAGGGTCGCATCGACGAAGTGCGTATGTTCGACGCACCACGTCCTGCATCGAAGTTACGCACTTCGCCTCCCGCGTCAACGCGCGCTTCGGTCAGCGCGAGCGATCAGAAACGCGGATCGTCTGTGCGCTCACACAGAGATCCCGCGTGATACCGAATCAGAAGCCCTCAGGGGGTGCGGCGTTGGCGGGCGATCTCGTAGGTTGCTAGGGCTGCGGCGGCGCTGACGTTCAACGAACTCAGGCGGCCGAGCATGGGGATGCTGACGATCAGGTCACACCGTTCGCGCGTAAGACGCGACAGGCCGGCACCCTCTGCACCGAGCACCAAGCAGACCCCTTCGACGGCGAGGTCGCCGATGTCGAACAGATCGCGGTCTGCCCCATCGTCGAGTCCGATCACCCAGATGCCGGCGTCTTTGATTCGAGCCAGCGCAGCGGGCAGGCCGCCAACCAGCGCCATGGGGACGTGCTCGACCGCGCCCGCCGCAGCCTTGGCAACGGTGGGTGTGATGTGCACAGCGCGATGACGAGGCAGCACGACTCCGTCGACACCGGCACCATCGCAGCAGCGCAACATGGCGCCAAGGTTTCCCGGATCGGTGACACCGTCGACGGCGACGAGGAACGGGGCGTGGCCGGGACGCCGCTTGATGAGATCGGCAAGTTCCGTTTCGATCAGCGGTGCGGCGAAAGCGATCACTCCTTGCGGAGCCTCGCTGCGCGCCTTCGACTCAAGCCGCTTGCGGTTGACCTCTTGCACCGGCGCGCGCACGCTGCGGGCTATCTCGACAATGTCGGTGACGATGTCGCTGGCCGATTCGCCTTCGAGTAGATCGGTTGCCACCCACACTTCGCTGACTCGTCGTTTACCGGCGATCAACAGCTCGCGCACTGCTTGGCGACCTTCGACTTGTTCACCACCCAGAGTCTTTTCAGGCTTGCGTCGTTCCTCGCCCGTGGGAGTGATTCGCCCGGTGCGGCCAGCACCGCGCGATGCGAATGCCTGCGATGACCGAGGAGTCGATCCCCGACCCTTCGACGCAGAGGCACCGCGCCCTTGCGCGGCTGGAGCGGCGCGGCCACGCGTCGTCGGCGCGGCCCGACCCTTTGCCGGCGCAGCGGCGCTACGACCCCGCGCCGGGGCCTGGCGCGGTTGAGCCGCGCGCCGGCCGCCGCCGCCTCCTGCTTGTCGTGCTGCCATTACTGCTCCTTCGAAATCACGGCTACCGCCCAGCAGGCAATACCTTCTTCACGCCCGAGTGCGCCTAACCCTTCGGGGCGTCGGCCCTTCACGGTGACCGGGGCTCCACATGCTTTGCTCAACTTGGTCTGCATTTCTGCCCGGTGCGGCGCCAGCTTCGGCGTCTCGCACACCACTGAGCAATCGACATTGCCGATGGTCCATCCATCAGCGCGAACCAGTGTGCCTGCACTGGCCAGCAACACCAACGAGTCGGCGTCCTTCCACTGCGGATCTGTGTCGGGGAAATGCTCCCCAATGTCACCGAGCCCAGCGGCACCCAGCAACGCATCGGCGACCGCGTGGGCGATGACGTCGGCGTCGCTGTGACCGTGTAACCCGCGACTCCCCTCGAACACGACACCGCCGAGCACCAGCCTGCGCTGTGGATCGTCGCTGAAGCGGTGGACATCGAAACCCTGGCCGACACGCACGTCGGTCATCGTCTTTCTTTCTCAGCCAACTCTCGCGCCCACGCCAGGTCGTCGAGATGTGTGATCTTGCGATTCGACACTTCTCCGGCAACGACCACGACGCGTCCGCCACAGAGTTCGACGAGTGCCGCATCGTCGGTCGCCTCGCTACCACTTTGATGCGCAGCGCGCAGGACCGACGCCCGGAACGCTTGCGGAGTTTGCACCGCCACAAGGGTCGACCGCGGCGGTGTGTCGACGACGACGTTGTCTGTGTCGATCCGCTTGATCGTGTCGGTGACCGCGATGCCCGGGACCGCTGCGTCTGCTCCCTCGCTGACTGCACGGATCACCGCGGCGAACAGTTCCGGTGAGGCAAACGGGCGTACGGCATCGTGCACACAGACGATCGCTGCCTCGGCCGGCACCGCGGCAAGCCCGGCGCGCACTGATTCGCTACGCGTCGCTCCGCCGGCAACGCCACCTTCGCTCGCCACGTCGGCCGACGGCACCACGACAACCACGCCATTGCTGACCGTGCGGGCTACGTCGGTGGCGTGATCGATAACCCGTCGCGAGCCGACCTGTTCGTACTGCTTGGCGCGGCCCATCCTGGACCCGCTGCCGCCGGCGACCACGATGGTCCAGACAATCTCTGTCTCGTTGAGCGACACGACCGGCGAGGGTAGTACCGTTCGACGCACATGGCTCACGAAGACCTCCTAGCCCGTACTGAATTCTTCGCCGATGCACCCGTTGCGGTGCTGGCTCCCATCGTCGCCGCCGGCCGCGAGCAGCACCTGATCCGCGGCGATGTTTTGTTTCACGAAGGTGACATCGCCGACTCGTTGCATCTCGTGCTGCGAGGACGATTGGCGATCGCGATCGCCAACCCGATCGATCACCGCGAAACCGTCGTTGCGTTGATGGAGCCGGGCGACCTGCTCGGCGAGATGGCCATGCTGGATGGCGGCCCGCGCTCGGCGATGGCCAGGGCCCTCGAGCCTTCCGCCGTCTTGACCATTCCGTTCGAGCCCGTCATGGACGCGTTCCGAGGCGATCCAAGTCTGCTGTGGGGTGTGACCCGCTTGCTCGCCCAGCGTCTTCGCGTGGCCGACGAGGCACTCGCTGACAGTGTGTTTCTCGACGTCACCGGGCGCACCGCCAAGCGCCTGCTCGAGTTGTCGGAAGGCGTCGACGACTTCATCCTGCCGGTCACGCAAGAAGAGTTGGCGGGCATGGTCGGCGCGTCGCGCGAACGCGTCAACAAGGCAATCGCCAGCTTCATTCGCCTCGGCTGGATCGATCAGCACGAGCGCAAGTACACGATCCTGAAGCGCGACAGTCTCGACATCCGCGCCCGCTAAGCCGACGAGCCCCTAGGCGTCGCGGCGAGCGGTGATCAGCGCGCCGGCGACCGCGACAACAGCGGTCACCGCGGCGAAGTACAGGCCTCCGGCCACACGGCTGAGGCTCTCGGATGATGGGGCGTCGGGGTTGCCGAGCCCGAAACCGGAGATGTACGGCAGGAACTTCTGCGGATTGTGAACACCCGCTGCGGACAGGATCGCCATGATGATGTTCTCGACGACCAATGGCCAAAGAATCAACACAGCCACGGCTGCAGGAGTGTTGCGGATCACCATGCCGATGCCGAACCCGAGCAGGCTGACGATCACGGCGAATACGACGATTCCGATCAGCGCAGCTCGAGCTTCGGGTTGATCGCTCAACGAGATGGTCGCACCTCGCGATGACGCGATGGCAGACGAGACCGCGAAGCAGAACACCACGACGAGAGCTTCGGCAACCGCGGCGAACAGCGCGGTGACAATGGCCTTGGAGACCAACACACGCATTCGCTTCGGGGTCGCAGCGAACGTCGGGCGAATGGTTCCGTGAGCGAACTCGGCGCTGATCGACACGGCACCGACGACGCCGAGCAACAATGCGGTGACCACCGATGACCCGGTGACCAATCCAGCCACGTCGCTGATCTTGAGATCGTTGATGTCGACCAACGAGGAAACGAGAACGGAGACGATCACCGGAAATGCCACGCCAAGAATGAACAGCACGAAGTTCATCCGCACGGTGCGCAGCTTGATCCACTCGCTGCGGATCGTGTTGATCATGACCCCACCACCGGCTGCCCTGCGAACTCCTGGGCGGTTGCCGTGGCCTGCAGGAACGCATCTTCCAGCGAACCAGTCTGGGGTGACAACTCGTGCAGCACGATCCCGCTGCGTGCCGCGAGTTCACCGACCTCGACAGTGGTGATGCCGCGCAGCTCGGCGGTGGCCGGATCGATCATGCTGGCCTGAGCCCCTTGCGTCGTGGCTGCCTGCACCAGGGCCGCGATCCCGGGACTCTTCACACGCACCCACCGCTCGGCATGACGCTCGACGAACTCGGCGACCGAACATTGCTCGATCAATCTGCCCTGGCCGATCACGACCAGATCGTTGGCCATCTGTGCCATCTCCGACAGCAGGTGGCTGCTGACCAGCACCGTGCGTCCCTGGGATGCGAGATGCACAAGCACATCACGAATCCAGCGGATGCCTTCTGGATCGAGACCATTTGCAGGCTCGTCGAGCACGACCGTGTGCGGATCGCCGAGCAGCACTCCTGCAAGCCCGAGCCGCTGGCGCATACCCAACGAGTAGGTCTTGACGCGACGGCCACCGACCGATGTCAGCCCGACAAGATCCAGTACCTCATTGACCCGGGCCTTGGGCAGCCCGTTGGAGGCGGCAAGCCAGCGCAGATGATTGCGCCCACTGCGTCCGGGATGTACGTAGCCGGCGTCGAGCAGAGCACCAACTTCGTGCAGTGGAGACGACAGCTCGCGATATGCACGACCATCGAATGAGGCACCACCTGTGTCGGGGCGATCGAGGCCGAGCATGCAACGCATGGTCGTGCTCTTGCCCGAGCCGTTCGGGCCGAGAAAGCCGGTGACGGTTCCGGGTCGGACGTCGAAGGTGAGGTGATCGACTGCAGTCGTTCTGCCGAAGCGTTTCGACAGATCTGCGACGGTGATCATGTGCCGGCGTTGCCGGTGAATTCGTTGGCAACGACCTCTGGCGAGGCACCATCCACCTTCAACCGCGACATCATCGCCCGCAACGAATCAGGCGTCAGCCGAGCGCTGATGGCATCGATCGCCGCAATCACGTCGTCCGCGGCGATGTCTTTCGTGATCAACGGCACGACCACGTTGTTCGGGACGAGCACCTTGTCGTCCTCCAGCACCGTGATGGTGGCCGCCCCTAGAGCAGGGTCGGCTGATCGTCCGACGCCACAATCGGCCGTGCCACCGGTGACGGCCTCGAGTGTCTTTGTTACATCTGTCGGCACGACTGCTTTGAACTCGATGCTGTACACGGACTTCAATCCCGCCGCGCCGAGCGGGGTTGCAGAATCGAACCCATCTGGTGCCGCCAACGTTGCCGTACTGGACTTCGCGCCGAGGTCGGTGAGCGTGACGATCGTGTTGGTATCGGTGAACGTCTTCGCGCAGAACACGACGTCTTTGTCTTCCGCCGTTGTCGGTGTGCCTATCTCCATGTTTTGGGGCAAGCCTTTGACAATTTCTGCGGCTTGCTGCGACGTGCTGTTGGGGTTCGCCACCGGAATCGAGGACGGGCTGGAAGACGGACCGGATGCCGGAGTGGATGCCGGACTGGATGCCGGACTGGATGCCGGTGTTGTCACAGGGGTGGTCGACGCAGGAGCGGACGAAGCCAGCAGGCCGAGAATGCTCTGCATCGTCATCCCCGCAAGTTGAACCTTGCCGGCAGCCATTGCCGTGAGCAACTCGCCGTTCGTTGCGAACGCCTTCTTGCGGGCAATGCGGAACTCGGCCTTTTCCAACGCCTGACCGTAGATCTCAGCGATCAATTGGCTCGTTGGGTCTGTTGTCGAACTGATGATGATCGTCGGCTTCAAGGCAACAGTGGTGGCGGTGTTCTTCGAGTCGCCGCAAGCGGCGAGAACAAGCAGGGTGACAAGTGACAACTTGAGAGTCGACGAAGCGCGCACGACGCAAGAGCGTAGGCGCTTGTCGGCAACTTGCGGCGTGCAGCACCGCTCGAAATGTGGCGATCACCGTGGGCGAAGCCGCAGGCCGGCCATGCCTCCATCGACGGCCAGGGACGTGCCAGTCGTGGCTCCGGCGTCAGGGCCGGCCAGGTACAACACCGCTCCGGCGACCTCTTGCGCCGTCACCAGACGGCCCGACGGCTGACGAGCTTCCAACGCGGCGCGCTCTGCGGCAGGATCGGCGGCGCGGTCGAGCAGGCGGGCAACCCACGGCGTATCGGCGGTGCCGGGGTTGACGCAGTTGACGCGGATGCCTTCGCGCAGGTGGTCGGCAGCCATGGCCAGCGTCAGCGACAACACCGCGCCTTTGCTGGCGCTGTACAGCGCCCGTTGAGGTAGGCCCGCGGTAGCCGCGATCGAGCAGGTGTTGACAACCGAAGCATGCGACGACCGTCGCAGATGTGGGAGTGCGGCGCGCATGACTCGAACCATTCCGAAGACGTTCACTTCGAACACCTGGCGCCATTCGTCGAGCGGGTTGGTCTCGACCGTGCCTTGGGCACCGATCCCCGCGTTGTTGACGACGACATCGATCCCGCCCATCGCGTCGGCGGCACGCCGGACGGCCTCCGTGATAGAGGCATCGTCGGCCACGTCGGCGCGCTGCGCGATTGCTCCTGTCGGCGCAGTCGACGGATCGAGGTCGAGCACGGTTACAGCCGCGCCGCGCTCCAGGGCCGCGGTCGCAACAGCATGGCCGATGCCGGATGCGCCGCCGGTGACGACGAGACGAAGTCCTTCGAAGTCGGGCTTCATGGTCCCCCTTGGTGTGAGGCGACTTTCATCGTATGCCGCCACCGGCATCGTCGAGTGAATAGATCTTGGTCGCGTTTGCGCCGAGGACCGCGGCCTGTTCGTCGTTCGAGAGCTCGCCGATGAAATGCTCCGCGAGATCGACGATGCCACGGTACGACGCGGCCAGCGTGCACACCGGCCAGTCGCTGCCGAATATGAGCCGGCCGGGACCGAACACGGATATCGCCTGATCGACGTACGGCCGAATGTCGCTCGGCGTCCAGGTCGACCAATCCGCCTCTGTGACCAGACCGGAGATCTTGGCCGAGACATTGCCGTTCTGCGCCAACGCAGACAGTTCGCCGGCCCACGGCTGCCACGCGCCAGCGGCGATGGGCGGCTTGGCCAGATGGTCGAGCACAAAGCGGCTCTCCATCACCTCGCGGGTGACAGTCACGACAGCATCGAGTTGGTGTGGGAGAACCAGCAGCTCGTTGCACAGATCTCGCCGCGCCACTTCACGAAAGCCCGCCAAGACGGCGGGACGGGCGAGCCATGCCGGGTCCGGTTCGTACTGAACGAGGCTGCGGATCCCTACCAACCACGATCCCGATGGCAGCGCCAGCAGGCGGTCGAGCTGATCGCCCACGTCGGGCGCTCCCACATCGACCCAGCCGACGACACCGGCAACAACTGTCGAGGCAGCGGCGAGATCGAGCAATTCCTCGGTCTCGGTGATGTCGCCGACGCTCTGCACGACGACGCTCGAATCGATGCCGTTGCACTGCGCTTCAGCCGCGAACTCGTCGATGCCGAAGCTGCGCCGTATCGGCGCCATCGCATCGGCAACCATCCATGGCTGGTCGCGGACCGCCAGATCCCACACGTGGTGGTGAGCATCGATTCGTCGGGTCACGACCCTTGCGTCGCCCATGCCGGGCCGTCCGGAAAGCGGTACTCGGCGATCGACGTATCGAGCATGCGCGCCCCCGCGCCTGGCGCGGTGGGTGCCCGGTAACGACCACCTCGAACGACAACCGGATCGGTGAAGTGATCGTGCAAGTGGTCGACGTATTCGATCCACCGATCCGTCGATGTCCCGCTGACAACTACGAAGTCGAACATCGCCAGATGTTGCACCATCTCGCACAGGCCGACGCCACCGGCGTGGGGGCACACCGGCACACCGAACTTGGCGGCGAGCAGCAGGATGGCGAGATTCTCGTTGACGCCGCCGACACGACATGCATCGATCTGCACCACGTCGATCGCCTCCGCCTGAAGAAGCTGTTTGAAGATCACCCTGTTCTGAACGTGCTCGCCGGTCGCCACGCGAACGGGCCGCACGGCATCGCGAATGGTCCGATGACCGAGAACATCGTCGGGTGAGGTCGGCTCTTCGATCCAATAGGGATTGAACGGCGCAAGGCGGGCCATCCATTCGATTGCTTCGCCGACACCCCACCGCTGGTTGGCGTCGACGGCAATCCGGGCATCGTCGCCGGCAGCGAGACGGGCAACCTTCATTCGTCGGACGTCGGACTCCACGTCGGCGCCGACTTTCAACTTCAGCATGGTGAAACCCTCGGCGACCGATGCCCGAACAAGACGCTCGACCTTGTCGTCGTCGTAGCCGAGCCAACCCGCCGACGTGGTGTACGCCGGCAGGCCCTCTTTCTCGAGCATCGCGATGCGCGACTCGCGCCCTGGCACCGATGCTTCCAGGATGGCCATCGCCTCGGCCGCGGTGATGGCGTCGTCGATGTATGTGAAGTCGATCTGATGCACGATCTCTTCTGGAGTCATTGATGCCAGAACACGCCACAGGGGTTGGTCATCGAGGCGGCAACGCAGATCCCAGGCTGCGTTGACCACCGCCCCGATGGCCATGTGCATGACACCTTTCTCCGGGCCCAGCCAGCGCAACTGGCCGTCCCACGTCATCTCGCGTGCGAGCACGCCAACGTCGGCAGCCAGTTCGGCGACGTCACGTCCGACGACGTACGGCGCGAGGGCACGCACCGCGGCGCAGGCAACATCGTTGCCGCGGCCGGTCGTGAAGAGCAGCGAGTATCCGGCGATGTCGGAGTCACTCGTGCTCAACACGACGTAGGCCGCGGAGTAGTCAGGCTCGGGGTTCATCGCGTCCGATCCGTCCAACCAGCGAGAGGTTGGGAACCGGACGTCGATGACCTCCAGTGCGGTGATGCAGGTCACTGCGTCGGCTCAGCCGCCGAAGTCGGCGGCGTTGTCCTTGGTGACCATTGCTGTGCCGGTGTCGATGTTCGCTTGAACCGTCTTCCCGGAGATTGCGTCAAACGCCGCCTGCGCGCCATCCGAGCCCATCTTGGCAGGGAACTGAGCGACAGAGGCCAGCTCGTCACCAGCCACGATTGCCTTGACTTCGTCGCCACCAGCGTCGAAACCAACGACCTTGATCGTCTTGCCGGCACTCTTGATCGTCTCGATCGCACCCAGGATCGGAGGCCCGCATGCGCCGTAGATTGCCTTCACGTCGGGGTTGGCGGTCAAGATGTCCTGGGCAGCGTTCAACCCCTTGGTCTGGTCGCAGTCGGTCGGCAGCGAGGCAACGATCTTGAAGCCATCGCCAAGGCCTTGCTTGAACCCGTCGACGCGCTGCTGCAGCGATGGCGCACCAGCCACGCCCTCGAGGATTGCAATCGAGTCGCCGGGCGACAGCTGCGTAGCCATGAACTGACCGGCGAGTACTCCACCGGCCATGTTGTCGGTGGCAACGAGCGCGGTCTTACCGTCCCAGCCCGGGATGTCGTTGTCGACGAGGATCACCTTGATGCCGCCGTCGACTGCCTTCTGCAGTGCGTCTTGCACATTGGGGCTCGTCGGCGTGATGACGATGGCCTTGACGCCTTGTGTGACCATCGACTCGATGGCGGCAATCTCACCTTCGTCGTCGGTGCCGCTGGCGCCCTGGGCGAAGATCAGTTCGATCTCGGGGTGATCGGCGTTCCATGCCTTGGCGGCATCGACCATGGTGTCGTAGAAGTCGACCGGGAACTTGGTGATGAATCCGATCTTGCCGCTTCCACCGGCTGCCGCCGTATCCGTAGCGGCGTCGGTCGCGGCCGGCGCGGCATCGGTGGCAGCTGGTGCTGCTGTTACGGATGGTGCCGCGGTCGCCGCAGGCGCGGCGGCTGTCGTGGCGCTGGTCTTCGAATCGCTGCCGCACGCTGCGGCGACGATTGCCAGGCCGGCGCACAGCACCAGCGGTGCATATCTGGTCCTTCGCTTCATGTGTTTCTCCTTGTGTGAGCGGCGGTGCCGCTGGCTGCTTGTTGTGCGCGGCGGTTGCCGCTGGGGCGCGCGCCTCCAGACCAGTGGCCCGAACGACGTGCTTTTTCTGCTGGATGGATGGTGGATGGGTGCCGGGTTGCCCGGCTGTGGGGAACGGTTATGGAGGCGCGACGGCCTCCACGGCGGTGCCGACGATCAGGGCGACGATCCGCTGTTGGGTGTCATGGCTTGGAATCTCTTCGCCGACTTTGCGCCCCCGTCGCATGACGACAGCACGGTCGGCTACCTCCGTCACGTGATCGAGGGCGTGGGAGATCACGATCACGGCGTGACCCTCGGTGCGCAGGCGGAGGATGAGGTCGAGGACGCGGCGCGACTCGCGCAACCCGAGGGCGGCAGTCGGTTCGTCGAGGATCACGACGTTGGAAGCGAACGCCGCGGCGCGGGCGACGGCGATCACCTGGCGCTGACCACCCGACATCAGTCCCACTGCGGCCGACCGATCGGGCAGGGAAACGTTGAGACGCTCGAGCACGCCAGTCGTCGATTCGACCATGGATCGACGACGCAGCACGCGCATCGGTCGTGGCAACCAACTCGGGCCGGCTTCCTCGCGGCCGGCGAAGAAGTTTGCGGCTGGACCGAGATTGTCGAACAGTGCCAGATCCTGGTACACCGTCTCGATCCCGTAGGCGCGGGCTGCGGCAGGGGTGTTGATCGTCGCGGGTACGCCATCGATCTCGATCTCGCCGACGTCGAGTCGGTGCACGCCGCTGATGCACTTGATGAGTGTCGACTTGCCGGCGCCGTTGTCGCCGAGCAGTGCGACGACTTCGCCATGATGCACATCGAGGTCGAACGAGTCGAGTGCCAACACGGCGCCGAACCGTTTGGTCGCGCCGCGCACGGACAGCGCCGGTGTCATGCCCGCGCCGGCGATCATGCCAAGACCCGTCCTGCCAAGACCCGTCATGACAGCGCCGCCTGAAGAACTCGAAAGCGTTCTTCGAGCCGGGCCCGGATGACGTCGGACTCCACCGCCAGCACGATGACGACGCCGATCACGATCGGCTGCAAGAAGGCACCGACGTTGAGCAGGTTCATACCGTTGCGGATCACGCCGATCATCAACGCACCGATCAGTGCGTTCAGCACGGTGCCGCGGCCGCCGAGGAAGCTGGCCCCGCCGATGATGACGGCGGCGATGGAGTCGAGCTCGGCGAGGTTGCCGGCGGTCGGCGAGCCGGCGTTGAGCCGACCGGACGTGATGATGCCGGCGACACCCGCGAGCAACCCGCACAGAACGTACACCGAGATCAGCACCGACTTGACCGGGATGCCGGTGCGGCGGGCGGCCTCTGGGTTGCCTCCCGTCGCGTAGATCCAGCGGCCCCACACCATCCGCGCCAGCACCACGGCAACGAGCAGGCCGATACCCACGACCAGGAACGCGGCGTACGGCACTTTATGAAACGACGAGTTGCCGATCGACTTGACGACGCCGGGGACGCCGCGCTTGGGCTTGCCGCCCGAGATCTGGAGGGCAAGACCTCTGGCGATGCTGAGGGTTGCGAGGGTGATGATGAACGGGTGAGGCAGGCGACCCCATACGTACACTGCGCCGTTGACGAACCCGACGGCTGCACCGGCGGCGAGCATGATGATGATCACGACGATCCCAGGGGTCCCGTGGGCGTAGGCGAGCGCCCCCAGCACCGACGCCAGCGCCAGCGTCGATCCGACCGACAGGTCGATCCCGCGAGTGAGGATGACGAGCAGTTGGCCGATAGCGAGCACGGCGATCGCGGCCGTCTGGGCGAGCACGTTGCTGGCGTTGCCGGTGGTGAAGAAGACCGGCGAGAGCAATGTCATAGCCACGACGAGGCCGACCAGCATCAGGATCGGGCCGAGGCGAATCACGCCCAACGCGAGCCGCAGCAGTTGGAACTGGCGATGTTGGCGATCGTCGGAAGGCAGACGAGCGTCTTCGGGCGAATCCGGGAGTGCGGTCGATGCCGCGTCGGCAGGAATGGCGGTGGTCGAGGCGGTTGAACTGCCGCTTGCGGCCTTGCCGCCGACACTCGCCAAGTTTGTCATGCGTCGCCCCCCCGGGTGCTATGGTTCCCTGCGCGTCACTGGTGAAATGCGACGTCGAGGGGTAGAGTAGGCCAACAAACATCCGATGTCTAGGCTTACTTTTATATTTCTCGGAGGAGGTGGACGGCCATGGCAGCACCGGTGACAGAGGCCGCGATCGAGCAGGTCCGCAAGCTCATCACCACCGGCGATCTTGTCCCCGGTCAGCGTCTTCCTCCCGAGGCAGAGCTGGCCGAGTCGCTGGGAACCAGTCGCAGCACCGTCCGCGAGGCAGTTCGGGCCCTGGTCACAGCGCGGGTCCTCGATGTTCGCCGGGGCGACGGCACCTTCGTCACCAGCCTGCGGCCGGAGTTGCTGCTCGCCGGCATCGGCGCAGCAGCTGACCTGCTGCAACACGGGTTTACCCTCGAGCTTCTGCAGGTCCGGCGGATCCTTGAGCCGGCTGCGACGGCTATGGCCGCGACGCTGATCAGTGATTCAACGCTGGCCCAGCTCGATGTCTGTTTACATCGGATGTCTATCGCCTCACACGAGCAGCTGGTGCAGTTCGACGAGGAGTTCCATCAGCTCGTGGCAACCTCCAGTGGCAACGCGACACTGGCCTCGATGCTGAACGGCGTGTCGAGCCGCACGACGCGCGGCCGGGCCTGGCGTGGCGTGATTGAAGCAGGTGCGACGGAGCGAACCATCTCCGAGCACGCCGCAATACTCGCGGCACTGCGAGCCCGCGATCCGCGACTCGCCGAGGCCGCTGCGCTCGTACACGTCTCGACGACAGAGACCTGGTTCCGAACCGTTCTCAGTGCCCAGGACGCCGAGGTCGCGCTGACCGACGCCTGACGGCTTGGCTAGTCGTCGGCCGAGAACTTCGGACGCATCGGAAGCGAGTTGCGCCACTGACCGTCGTAGTCACGTAGAGCAGCGGCCACCGCCGGCGCCGTCGGCACGAGCCCGATTTCGCCGACGCCTTTGATCCCGTACGGCGACTTCGGCTGCGGCACCTCGACCAGCTCCACGTCGATCGGTGGCACATCTTTGGCACGCAGGATGCCGAGGGAGCGCAGCGTCATGTTGGTGGGAAAGCCGGTCGCGGGATCGGAAGGAAAGTCCTCGGTCAGCGCGTAGCCGAGGCCCATGTGCACGCTGCCTTCGATCTGGCCTTCGCACAGCACCGGGTTGACCGCCTTGCCCACATCGTGGATCGCTACCACGCGTTCGATGTTGCCGGTCTCGCGGTCGATCACGACAAGCTGCGTCGCGTAGCCGAATGCCGAGTGAATCGTCGGATTCGGATGGTCGGGATCACCGAGATGGTGCGTCCAGTCGACGAGATGCTCGCCCTCGTAGTCGACATCGGGTTGACAACCGCCGGCCAGGGCGGCGATGCACGCATTGCGAACGGAGCCCGCAGCCATCAGCGTGCCGCGCGAGCCGGTGGTCTGTCCGAAGCCGAGTTCGCGGGTGGTGTCGACGATCACCTCGATGAGATTGGGATCGATACCCAACTCTTGGGCGGCGACCTGCAGCGCCACGGTGTGCACACCCTGGCCCATCTCGGTCCAACCGTGGCGAACCTCGACGACACCATCGCTGCGGAATCGCACAACGGCGCGGCACAGTTCGCGGAAGCCGTTGCCGAGACCGGAGTTCTTCAACCCGAGACCGAGTCCGATCGCCTTGCCGGCTGCGCGCGCCGCGTCGTAGTGCGGTTTGATCGCGTCGAGACAAACCTCGGCGCCGCCGCACCCGTCGTCCATGATCTGGCCAGGGCCCCAGATCTGGCCAGGGTGGATCACGTTGCGCTTGCGCATCTCCCAACCATCGATGCCGACGAGCTCGGCGAGCCGATCGATCACACCTTCCATTGCGAACTGCGCCTGGTTGGCGCCGAAGCCGCGGAAGGCGCCGCAGATCGGGTTGTTGGTACGCACCGCGATGGTTTGCACATCGATCGCCGGAAGGTGATAGGGCCCGCTGCTGTGGCCGGCAGCGCGCTCCAGGACCTTCATCCCAACACTGGCGTATGCGCCGCTGTCGCCGATGCCG
>JAENVT010000398.1 GCA_016650435.1 Ilumatobacteraceae bacterium | reverse complement strand
TCTCGCGGTGCGATGGAGCCGATGGCTGTCGCGGCAGAACTCAACATCGAGTCGCTGACCCGGCTAGCGCCGACTGCAGCAACCCCGCGGCCGAGCCCTGGGAACAGATACAGGTTGTTGACCTGGGTGATCGGAAACGACTGTGTGCCCACCGTGGCAGCGGGAAAGGGGCTGCCGGTGCCCACCAGGGCCCGGCCATCGGTCCACGCCAGCACTTGGGACGGAATGGCCTCGGCGCGTCGTGTTGGATTCGACAGCGCCAGCACGATCGGACGGACGACTTTCTCCGCCTGGGCGCGAACCACAGCCTCGGTGAACAGGCCGGGCTGCCCGGTGACACCGACCAACGCGTGAGGCGCTACGGCGCGCACCACAGCGAGCAACGAAACACGGCCGGTGTCGTCGGCAAGTTCGGCAACCGATTCCCATGGCCTCACGTAGTCGGCCTGGAAATCCTGGAGGCCCTCGAGGCGATCGTGCAAGAGGCCATCGCGGTCGACGAGCCAGCATCGACGGCGGGCGTCATCGAGCGCAAGCCCGGCGGATACGAGTGCACTGGTCGCCTGGCGGGCGATCCCGATGCCTGCTGATCCGGCGCCGGCGATCACGACGCGCAGGTCGGTGAGCGGCGTACGAGTGATGCGCATGCCACCAACGATCGCGGCGACGGCGACGGCGGCGGTGCCTTGTATGTCGTCGTTGAACGAGCAGATCCTGTCGCGGTGCGCGTTCAACAGACGGTTGGCGTTGCGTTGCGCGAAGTCCTCCCACTGCAGCAATACGCGCGGGCACCGAACGCGCAGCGCCTCGACGAATGCAAGCACCAGTTCGTCGTAGTCGTCGTCACGCAAACGCCGGTTCCGCCACCCGAGATACAACGGATCCGACAGCAACTCCTCGTTCTCGGTTCCCGCATCGAGGAACACTGGAAGTGTTCGTTCGGGGTCGACGCCGCCAACCGCTGTGTAGAGGGCAAGCTTGCCGATGGGGATGCCCATTCCGCCTACCCCGAGGTCGCCAAGACCGAGGATCCGTTCGCCATCGGTCACCACGACGACGTCGACACCGCCGTGTCCGTCATCCGGCGAAAGTGCGTTGTCGAGCAGTTCGGGAACGCGATGGCGATCTGGCCACGAGACGTAGAGGCCGTGCTCGCGCCGGTACGTGCGCGACCACTCCTGGCAGGCCAGGCCCACCGTCGGGGTGTACACGATGGGCAGCAACTCTTCGAGGTTGTCGACCAGGAAGCGGTAGAAGAGCACGGAGTTGTTGGCTTGCAGGGCGCGCAAAAATATGTGCCGGGCGAGGTCGCCGTGTGCGGCATCGAACTCGTCTCTGACACGCTGCAGCTGAGTATCGAGATCCTCGACCACCGGCGGAAGCAGCCCGTTGAGGCGGTACAGGTCGCGCTCCTCGCTCGTGAACGCGGTGCCCTTGTTGTGGTACCGGTTGGCGAGTAGTTGACGGCCGACGAGCATCATCGGCGACCGAAAGATGCGGTCGCCGCGGCGGCGCCGGCGTGGTCACGCACAACCTGAAACTACCAGGCACGCTGCGCTGCGAGGAGGATGTCGAAGCGCTCGTCGAACTACGTTTGCGAGTGATCAGCAAACTCGTCGATGCAATCACTGCCAAATTCACCACGGCCAAATCAACTTTGGAGGTCTCATGCCTAGCGTCACGGTCCCGGGAAGTCACGGCCGCGCGATCCGGCTCAACGCCGGAGAGACGGTACGCGTGGTCAACACGCACGGAACACAGGTCGTCGACTTCTGGGCCCTGCGTGCCGACCGCCCCGAGATCGCCATGTCGATGCAGCACTCCCGAGTCCGTTGGAGCCATCTGCGTCCGCATCCCGGCGATGCGATGCTCGACGAGGAGCGCCAGGTCATCCTGACGTTGGTCGAGGACACCAGCCCAGGGGTTCACGACACGGTGATCGCGGCATGCGATCCAATCCGCTATCAGCAGCTCGGCGCCAAGCCGGACCATCGTTCGTGCTGCACCAACTTCGCCGAGGCATTGGCCGAGCTGTCGATCGTTCGCAACGCCGCGGTGCCCGCTCCGTTGAACCTGTTCATGAACATCCCGTGGGATCTCGAAGGCCACATCACCTTCGAGCCGACTGTCTCGGCACCCGGCGACAGCGTGTTGTTCCGTGTTGAGGTCGACGCAATCGTTGTGGCCTCGGCATGTCCGCAAGACATGGTTCCGATCAACGGTCCCGGTGGCGGCACGCCGGTCGATGTCGAGCTGGTCAGCTCGGCATGAGTTCGGCAGCAAGGTGAGACGAAATCGGTACCACATCGAACTTGATTCTCGGCGTTCATCTACGCACTGAACTGTCACGTTCCGTAAGGCCGCCTCCGTTGCAAACCAGCGCCAGGGGTATTAGGCGCTACCAAGAAGATCTGGGCGCCACACTCCGGCGTCTGCGCTGATCCCGTGTTGAGTGGCACCCAGATCTCTTAGCGGAGCGCTCTCGCAGTGGTGACTTCGGGATCTGGGCGCCATTCGGCTGATACCAGCTGGTGGGCAGGGCGAGCGTGGCGCCCAGATCTCTGGCGCCGCCTCGCGCGGTTGACCGCGCCAGAACTGCTTGATCGGTGCTAGCTAGCGAGGAACTGGGCAGCCCCTTTTCACTACGTAGCCTTCCGGGGCTGCCCGGTTCGACCGAAGCTGTTCGTTGACGGCAGATGATCACGTCAGATGTGTAAAAGTCGGGCTCTCCTCACGGAGGGTTCCGCCGAGCGCGTGAGGGTGTGCGACACATCGGAATCTCCGGTTTCGGTTCGCCGCTTCATTCGGGCATTTCGATTCGTTGGGTGTCGTATGCGAGCTCTGTGTCAGCCCACAGACGATCCGCGTTTCTGATCGCTCACGCAGAGCAACCGTCGCTTACCCTCGCTGGACAGCTCGAGGTGCCGCCCAGTCTCACCGCTCATCGTGCTGGCAAACTCAGCTCGGCGCAATCAATCCTTCGACGTCGATCACCACGTCGGTGTCGACGGAGCTGAACACGCAGAACTGATTCGACCCACCGGTCGACACGATGGCGCGGTTGGCGACGATCGCGCCGGCGACGACATTGAGATTCGAAGCGATTGGCACTGTCGATCCGCACGGATACAGCGTGACGAAGCCGCGCCCCGACGGATCGACGGCGGTGAGGTTGACGATTGCTGCAGCCGGTGCAGTGTCGAGCTGGATCTGCAGAGATCCGCCGGCGGCTACGCGCTGGGCGTTTCTGGTGTCGATGATTCGAGCCGGATCTGTGGCGATCACGGCGCCACCGGTTGTGCCGTGTAGCGCCTGGAGATCGACGACGATGTCGGTTGCGACGCTGCTGAAGACACACAGCTCGCCGTTGCCGAGCGCGACCGTTGCCGATGCGGCTTTGTCGCGGCCCGTCGTGACGTTGAGGTTCGACGTTGCCGGCGGCATGGCGACATTCGCGCATGGCCCTGGTAGCACGCTGACGAAACCGCTCCCGGCTGGATCGGCTGCGGTCACGTTGACAGTTGCGGCCGTCGCAGCCGGATCTGTTCCGGGAAGCGCGGCGACATCGACAGTCAGCAACTGCCCGGGACCCAATGGGTTCTGCGCAGACTTCAACGCCTGCGGCTGTCCGGGGCGGGTGTCGACTAGGCGAACCGGTGACACGGGCGTAGAGCGCAAACCTTCGGGTCCGATCCAACCGCTGACGTCGACGAGCACGTCTGTCGCTCGAAGGGTGTATATGCACAACGCGCCGAGGCCGAGACGGATGACGGCGGAGTTGGCGACGATCGAACTTGTCTCGGCATTGACCATCGATGTGGTCGGCAAGGCGGTGCCGCACGGAAACGCCGTCAGGAAGGTATCGGCACATGGTTCGACTGCCGTCACTGACACGACGACCGCTGTCGCATCGACCGGTACACCGTTGCTGCCGGCGACGGGAACCGTCATCATCCGGGCGGGGCCGAGCTTGACAGGCAGATCGCGGGTGTCGGCAAAGCGAACCGGAGTCGGCAGCAGGTTGACGCCGCCGTCCGCTGGAGGTTGCGTACTGGCAACGGGTGCCGGTACGTCGCTGCCCGACCAGGTGTCTGAGTTGCATCTCGTTGGCACGACCGGAATCTGATCGAGCGTGTCGCCGATGAGGTCGCCCATCGCCGCCGCGGCCTGGCCACCGAGATGGATGCCATCGGCCGAGAACCAGCTCGCTGGCATGCCAGCGCTGATCGACGCCCAATCGGCCAAGACCAGCTCTGGATCGTGGCGGCTGCGCAGAACCGCATTGCTCTCGCGGTAGCGGGCCGCGTTGCCAGCCTCGCGATACGTGAGCCAGATCACGTGGGCGATGCCTTGCCGACGGGCTTCGGCGATCATCACGTCGACTGCCGCGCCGACACCGAACGCGCCGAATGACGGATCGTCGTAGCCAGCCGCGACCACAAGGGCACGGTCGTATTGCCCGGCCCGAGCGCGTAGCACGGTGATCGCATTCGTGGGAGCCGGGCCCGGCGGAATCCGGCAGCTCGTCGCGATCAGGCGGCGACAACCGGCGCTGTCGAGGATGAACGAATGCCGCGCCGCCAGAGCGGCGCGGCCCGCGGCGCTGTACGGCTGGGCCAAGCCGTTGAGCACGGAGTCGCCGATCAACAGTGCCTCCACCGGCTCGGCCGCGGCAGCTGTGATCGGCGGCGTCCCACAAAATGTGGCAGCGCCGAGTGCAATGATCACCGCGCCTGCAATCTTCTGAAAAAGACCACTCGGTACGGCGCGCACGGGCATTGGCGGAACGCTACCCCCGCCCGCCCCATACCGCTGAGCAGGTCTTTTCGATACAAAGTCGCGTAGAGCTGCGTGCCCGCCGGCCACCAAAATCGCCGGCGCTGAACCACATCGACCGAAGAGTCGTTCAGTACCGCTCACCTCGCAGTGCGTAGGGTTGGCGTCGATGAGCGAGGCCGACGCCGGGATTACGCAAACGCGGCTCTCGCCATGGGCTCCGCTGCGATACCCGGTCTTCAAGGCCCTGTTCATCGCCCAATTGGCCTCCAACATCGGCACCCTGATGCAAAGCGTCGGGTCGGCGTGGTTGATGGGGGATCTCGGTGCGTCACCACTCCTGATCGCGCTCGTACCAACGGCCAGCATGCTCCCCGTGTTGTTGGTCGGCCTGCCCGGCGGAGCGCTCGCCGACATCATCGATCGTCGGCGCCTGTTGATCGGCGGTCAGATGTGGATGCTGGGCTGTGCCGCGGCACTCGCGCTGATGTCGTTTGCAGATGTCGTAACCCCTGCCAGCCTGCTCGCCCTCACCTTCGGCCTCGGCCTGGGATCCGCGCTCACCTTCCCCGCGTTCCAGGCAATACAGCCAGACCTCGTCCCCTCGACCGAGCTGCGTCAAGCGATCGCCCTGGGGTCGATGACCTTCAACGTCGGCCGGGCGATCGGGCCGGCGATCGGTGGCTTTGTCGTTGCAGTCGCTGGACCGGGCTGGGTGTTCTCGCTCAACGCGGTGTCGTTCTTGGCCATCGTCGGAGTTTTGGTCTGGTGGCGCAGGCCGGAGCCCAATGAAACCATGCCGGCAGAGACGTTCAGTGGGGCGATGCGCGCCGGTCTTCGCTACGCCGTACACTCGCCGACTTTTCGCGGGGTGCTCAATCGTGTCGCCCTGTTCATCCTTCCTGCAGCAGCGTTGCAGGCACTCCTGCCCGTCGTCGTGCGCGACCGATTGGGGCTGTCCAGTGGCGGTTACGGCGCGCTGCTCGGATGCTTCGGCATCGGTGCGGCGGGTGGCGCAGTGCTGCGCCCGCGACTCGACGAACGGTTTCATCACGATCAACTG
>JAENVT010000397.1 GCA_016650435.1 Ilumatobacteraceae bacterium | reverse complement strand
CTCAACTGTGCCGCCGCGCCGAGATCAGGGCGTCGGGCGTGCCATGCGGGATCATGGACCAGTTGGTCATCGCCGCCGGCCAGGCAGGCCACGCCCTTTTGGTCGATTGCGGTGACGTGACGATCGAACCAGTGCCGATTCCCGAGGACGTCGAGGTCGTTGTGCAGTTCGTTGCCCACCGCGTTCTGGTCGGCAGCGCCTACGCGAAGCGCGTCGCGGAATGCGAGCTGGCCGAAGCCGAGATCGGCCCGTTGCGCAATGCGACGTTGCACGACACATTGTCGATCGCCGACCCGGTGATTCGGGCTCGCGCCCAACACGTCGTCAGCGAGAACGAACGAGTTCGCGAATTCGCCCAACTACTCGCTGGGGGCGATCTCGCCGCCGCCGGGGTGTTGATGGTGGCCAGCCACGACAGCCTTCGCGATCTGTATCTCACGTCCACCCCGGTGATGGATGCAGCGGTCGAGCACTTGATGCAACGGCGCGGTGTCTACGGTGCGCGGATGACCGGTGGCGGCTTTGGCGGCTGCGTCGTTGCGCTTACCGAGCCGGGCGCACTCGACGATGGCTGGATCGTGCGAGCGGTCGATGGTGCGCACCGTGTCGAGTAGCACTCCCAGCGATCAAGGAGAACCATGACCAAGCCACATCTGTTGGCCGGCGGATTGCATTTCGGCGAAGCACCTCGCTGGCACGACGGCGCGCTGTGGTTCAGCGACTTCTTCGACTACGCCGTGAAGACTGTCGACCTCGATGGGCGCGTGAAGGTGAAAGTCAGCATGTCCGACCGACCCAGCGGTCTCGGATGGCTGCCCGACGGCCGGTTGCTGATCGTCTCGATGACTGCACGCGCGTTGCTGCGCCTCGACGACGGGCACCTGATGCCGCACGCAGATCTGTCGCCAATCGCCACGTTCCACTGCAACGACATGGTCGTCGATTCTCTTGGTCGCGCGTATGTGGGCAACTTCGGGTTCGACCTCGACACCAACGAGATCAATGGAACGCTCGCCGAGGTGGTCGCCACTCATCAGGGCGCGACCCTGGCGAGAGTTGATCCCGACGGTTCGGTTCATGCCGCTGCCGACGGTCTGATGTTCCCAAACGGAACCGTCGTCACACCCGACGGGCGAACCCTGATCATCGCCGAGAGCTTCGGAAGGCGTCTGACTGCCTTCGACATCGACGACGACGGCTCGCTGTCGAATCGGCGGCTGTGGGCCGACCTCGGGCGGCGAACTCCTGACGGGATCTGCCTCGATGCGGATGGTGCCATCTGGGTGGCCAACCCAATCACCCCCGAATGCTTCAGGGTCGCGGAGGGCGGCGAGATCCTCGATGTCATCGAGACCGACAATCGCTGCTTCGCCTGCATGTTGGGCGGGCCCGACCGACGGACGCTGTTCATGTTGACTTCGAAGTACTCGTTGGCAATCGAGGCATCGGTGCACCGCACCGGCAACGTGCTGATCGCCGACGTGCAGACGCCAGGCGCCGGCCTGCCCTAGTTTCGATCTGTGGAGTTGTTCAAGGCACCCAGATGGGCGGCTGAACACTCCACGCGGGTCAGCCGAGGAGTCGGGTCTTTTGGATGTCGAACTCTTCTTGGGTGAGCGTGCCTCGTTGCAGCATGCCCTCGAGCCGCTGCAGTTGTTCGGTGATGTCGCCCGTCGGGGCATTCACGTAGCCCGCACGGAGCTGGAAGTGCCCCTCCATCTGGGCGTGGATGAGGTTTTGAACCTGCGCAGGATGGCGGATGTCGGTGAATCGCTGCTGGCCGTCCTCGCCACCGGACTCGATCAGCAAGTCGCCGGCGCCCAGGATGCGTTCGAACACGGTTTGGTGGAAGTTGACGTTGTTGACACGTTCGAGCGGAATCTCGATTCCGCTCTTACCGATGACCCCCTGGCGGAAGATCAGCCGGTTGGAGGTGATGACGAAGTTGGTCGTCAGCCACTTCATGTATCGAGTGACGAGCCAGATGGCCGTCCCCACCAGCAAGATAAGGGTCAACACTCGGAGCGCTTTGCCAGTACTGCCGTCGGTCTTGGCCAACACCACGATTCCCAGGACGATGCTGAACAGCAACGACCACGCCGGCTCGGCGAAGTACCACCAGTGCGGATGCATATCCAGGGCAATTGTCTCGTTGGCGTTCAGGTTCTTCTTCGGGAACGGCATGGACGCGACTGTAGTGAACTCGGGTCGGCCCATTGGCACGACACAGCGCGTTGACCGGGCCGTATCGTGTCGCCATGAACGCCGATCGTCTGCTGGTAGGGCTCGATGCCGACCAGCGACGCGCCGTCGAGAGCGATGCTGCCCCACTGGCGATCGTGGCGTCTGCAGGTTCTGGCAAGACAATGGT
>JAENVT010000396.1 GCA_016650435.1 Ilumatobacteraceae bacterium | reverse complement strand
GCGCGCCCCAGCCAGGAAGCTCCAGCACGATCACGCGGAAACGCGCAGCAAGCGTGTCGAGGGCAAACGTCATGACCGGCCCGCCGGCACCGGGCAGGCACAGCACGGCCGGTCCCTCACCTGCTTCGAAGTAACGAACCTCGAAGCCGGCTGCATCGACAGAACCTTCGACGAAGGCTGCCCCTGGAGCACGAACTGCGGTATCGGTCATGAGTTCACCAGACCCATCTGATGCAGAACCGGCACGATCTCGGCGCCGATCAACTTGAGACTTGACATCATCGCGTCGTGCGGCAGCGGATTGACCGTACCGAGCGAGACCTCGAGGCGACCCATGCCCAGCACATCGTGGATCTCGTTGATGTGACCGAGCACCGTGTCGGGATTGCCGTACAGCGCAGGACCCATCACCATCGGCGGCGCCATCGACGGATCGATCTTGACGTGCTTCGGCACACCACCGAGTGCCGCGCCGATCTGCGCCATCGTCATCATCACGTCGGGCGACGCCCCATTGAAGATGCTCATCAGCCCACCACCACTGAGCGACTTCATCGTGTCGAGAGCCTCTTCGTCGGTGTTCGTGACATACATGAAATGACGGTATTGCAGGTTGTCGGCGGTGGGCTCCCAGCCGGCGTCGTTGGCGGCCTGGCGATACAGCGCGGCATGCTCTGCACACTTTTCGGCACGCATGTACGAGAAGCCGAGGTCGAGACCGTGTTGACCCGCAAAGATCGCGCCGTCCTTGCTATTGCCCGAGATCAGGATGCGCGGATGCGGTTCCTGTACGCGTCGCGGCCATACAGCGATGTTGCGGAAGCGGTAGTACCGCCCTTCCCAACCGAACGGCTCCGGCTCGGTGAAGCACGCCTTGAGCAGCAGGATGCCTTCCTCGTACCGCTCGCGCGATTCCCACGGATTCGAGCCATAGGTCAGATACTCGTTGGGAGTACCGCGCAGCATGCCGATGCGCAACCGGCCGTCGAGCAGGTTGTCGAGCATCGAGTATTCCTCGGCGATGCGCACCGGGTTGTTCAGTGGCAAGTCGGTGCCGAACACGCCGATCTGCGCGTCGGGAAACCGGCGACCGGCGACTGCAGCGAAGATGATGGGATTCGGGGTCAACTGCTTCGGCGAGTAGTGGTGCTCGGCAAAGTTCAGCGAATCGAAACCGGCATCGAGGGCCGCCCCGCATTCGATCAAGCCGTGCTCGATTGTGGCGCTGACCCATTCGGTCTCGCAGATACGTGGCGGTGCGGGCCACGAATCGCCGTGATTCGGACCCCAGTAGTTCATGGTGTGAAAGAACTCGAGCTTCATAGTTCTTCAAGAATAGTCACACAAATCAAAACTGTCGATAGCAAATGTGTAATTAGTTGTCAGCGGACCTCGGCCAGCTGTGTGGCGTTGATGAGGTCCCAATCGATGTCGTAGCCGAGACCCGGCTGTGTCGGGGCGTGGGCGTTGCCGGCGGCATCGATTGTGATTGGCTCCGTCAAGCCATAGCTGAAGTGATCGGTGTCGTACTCCCCCGGCGGATGGATGACGATGACCTCGTAGTATTCGCAATTGCGCATCGCCATAGCGACGTGCAATGTCGCCACGTTGTTCAGCGCGTTGTACGCGTCGTGGAGCTCGCAGTTCATGTGGAACGCCTCGGCGAGGTGGGCGATCTTCATCATGCCCGTGATACCACCCTTGATCACGACATCGCCGCGCAGGAAGTCGGTGGCCTCGTTCGTCAACCACGTGGCCAACGCGTACAACCCACCCTCGGTCATCTCTGTCGCCATGATCGGGATCGACAGCTGCTGCTTCAATCGCCGATAGCCGTGGATGTCGTCGGCTGGCAGTGGATCTTCGTACCAGTAGTAACCGACATCCTCGATCGCCTGACCGACGGTGACGGCTTCGGGATAGGTGTACGCCCATGCAGAATCGAGCATCAATCGGTAGTCGCTGCCGGCCTGATCGCGCACCAACTCGCAGGCCTCGATGTCGTCGGCGATCGTCACACCGCGCTCGCCGCGCAGCATGCGCCGTTGTGTCGGCGGGTGCAGCTTGTACGCGCTGAAGCCTTGATCGATGTAGGCGGCCGCTTCCTCAGCGTACGTCTCGGAGTCGGGATGGACCCACGATGAGATGTACGCGGGCAGTTCATCGCGCACTGTGCCGAGCAGTCGATGAATCGGAAGACCCGCTGCTTTGCCGGCGATGTCCCACAGGGCGACGTCGATGTAGCCCTGCACGGTCGTGTGCATGCCTCGGCGCTTGTCCCACAACTCGTGCCAGATTGCACCGATGTCGAGCGGATCGCGGCCGAGGAGCAACGGCTTGACCTGG
>JAENVT010000395.1 GCA_016650435.1 Ilumatobacteraceae bacterium | reverse complement strand
GTGAGGTTCGGCGAGAGCAGCTCCTCGGTGATGCCGAGACCGGTGAAGGAGAGACGCGGCCGGTTGCCCGCACGCACGACGATGTCACGTTCTTCCGCTGGGCCGAGCTTGCCGGCGCGGAAGAACCAATTCATGTGGATGCCGAAGACGTCGCAGATCGCCTTGAGCACGCCGATCGGCAGCCGTGTCTGGTTTCGTTCGATCTCACTGAGGTAGCCGATGGAGATGCCTGCACCGGCAGCGAGCTGTTTCAGCGTCATGCCGTGGGCTTTGCGCAGCCCGCGGATCTCGTCGCCGATCTCCGCGGACGGGTCGAAGTCAGCTCCCGCGGCTGGTTCATGGAGCTCACTGGCTGTGTGCAAGGGCCGAAACGCCATCCCGTCAGGCCTTCACTCGGAGACTCTTCGGGTCGTAGAACGGTTGCAGCGAGACCCGCGCCGGCAGCCGGACCCCGGCTACCTCGATCTCGTACGTTCCGGCGTTGATGTACGCGGCGTCGGCGACTCCGTCCGGGTTGGCTACGTATCCCATCGCCAGCGATTGCTGCAGTGTGTGGCCCCACATTCCGGAGCTGGTCTCGCCGACGAGCGAGCCGTCGCGCCAGATCGGCTCGTTGTGGTACAGCAGCTTGTTCGAGTCGAGGAGCGCGAGTTGTACGAGGCGTCGCGAGACTCCCGTCTCGCGCTGACGAACGAGAGCCTCCTTGCCAATGAATCCATCCGGCTTGTTCCACGCCACGGCAAAGCCGAGGCCCGCTTCCAGCGGGCTGTCGTCGGGCGTGATGTCGTGGCCCCAATGTCGGTAGCCATTCTCCATGCGCAGCGAATTGAGTGCGTGGTAGCCGGCGAGGCGTGGAGCGCCTTTGCTTCCACCGTCACTCAGCACGTCGAAGACGGCGGCAGCGAACTCGGCTGGAACGTAGATCTCCCAACCGAGTTCGCCGACGTACGTGACGCGGCTGGCGCGCACCCGGGCGTAGCCGAGATCCATCGCTTGTGAGGTGCCGAACGGGAACGCTTCGTTGGACAGGTCGGACGGCGTGAGCGCTTGCAGGAACGTTCGCGAGTTTGGGCCCATCACGCTGAACACCGCTGCGCCGGATGTGACGTCGACTGCAATCGCTCGATCGTTTGCGCCGATGTGATCCTTCAGCCAATGGAAGTCGCGAACCTGCGTCGCCGCGGCGGTCACGATGATGTACCGGTCGTCCGCCTCGCGCGTCACGGTGAGGTCGGCCTCGATGCCACCGTTGTCGTTGAGCCATTGCGTGTAGACGATCTTGCCGACCGGGCCGGCGATGTCGTTTGCGCAGATCTGGTTGAGGACGCGCTCCGCATCCGGTCCTTCCAGACGGAACTTGGCGAACGAGGTCTGGTCGAACATTCCGATGTCGGTCCGCACCGCATGGTGCTCTTCTGCCGAGTAGTCGAACCAGTTCTGCGGCCCGTAGCTGTATTCGTAGGCCGGCGTCACCCCGTCGGGCGCGAACCAGTTGGCGCGCTCCCAGCCGGCGGTCTCGCCGAAGCACGCGCCGCGCGCCGCGAGACGATCGTGGACCGGCGAGCGCCGGACTCCGCGCGCTGTCGCCGGCTGGCGGAATGGCCAGTGCATCGCGTACAGCAAACCCAGCGATTCGACTGTGCGGTCGTGCAGATAGGTGCGGTTTCTCTGGAACGGCATGACGCGTCGCACGTCCACATCCCACAGGTCCATGGGCGGGCGTCCGTCCACGATCCAATCGGCCAGAACCTTGCCGGCGCCGCCCGCCGATTGTATGCCGATCGAGTTGAATCCGGCGGCAACGAACATGCCACGAATGTCTGGCGACTCGCCGAGGAGATAGCGATCGTCGGGCGTGAACGACTCGGGACCGTTGAAGAACAGTCGGATGCCGGTCTCGGCGAGCAGTGGCATGCGGTGCACTGCGGCGGCCACAAGTGGTTCGATGTGCTCGAAGTCGGCCGGCAGCGAATCGAAGCAGAACGAGTCGGGGATCGAGCCCATGCCCCACGGCTTGGCGACCGGTTCGAACCACCCGACCAGGAGGTTGCCGGCGTCTTCTTTGAAGTATCCGCACCCGTCCGGATCCCGAAGCACCGGCATGGTCGGCGACAAGGCGTCGACGTGCTCGGTGACGATGTAGAAGTGTTCGGCGGCGTGTAGGGGAATCACCGCGCCGGCATCGTCGCCGAGTTCGCGTGCCCACATCCCGGCACAGTTGACGACAGCGTCCGCGCGTATGTCGCCAGAGTCAGTTGCCACGCCGATCGCCCGGCCACCCTCGACGACGATCTTGTTGACCTTGACGTTCTCGACGATCTTCACACCCCGGCTGCGCGCTCCTTTGGCCAGTGCCTGCGTGGTGTCGATCGGATTCGTCTGACCATCGTTCGGCAGCAATACGCCGCCGACGAGGTCGTCGACATAGGCGAGGGGGACGAGGTCGTGGATGTCGCCTTTGGTGATCACCTCGACGTCGAGACCAAAGACGCGGGCCATCGATGCGCCGCGTTTGAGCTCCTCGAATCGTTCCTCGTTGGTGGCTATAGCGAGCGATCCGCGCTGCATGAATCCCGTCGCCTGCTCGGTCTCGGTCTCGAGGGTCGCGAACAGATCGGTGGTGTACTGAGCCAAGCGGGTCAAGTTGCGTGTCGCCCGCAGTTGGCCGACCAGACCGGCTGCGTGCCACGTCGTGCCACACGTCAATTGCCTGCGCTCCAGCAGCACCACATCCGTGCAGCCGCGTTTGGCGAGATGGTAGGCGACGCTGCACCCGACGATGCCGCCACCGACGATGACGACTCGGGCGTGTGTCGGAAGAGTGACCATGGAACCCCAGTTCGATCGCTGTGAAATTACGGCTTAGTATTTCACAGGTGAGCGATCGTGCCCAGGTTGATCGTGCCCAGGTTGTCGTCATCGGGGGTGGTATCGCTGGCGTCAGTGCTGCGTACCACTTGTGCCTGCGTGGTTGGACCGATGTGCTCCTGCTCGAGCGCGACGAGCTGACGTCAGGGTCGACGTGGCATGCGGCCGGAAATGTGCCAACGTTCTCGACCGGCTGGAGCGTGATGCGCTTGCAGCAGTACTCCGCCGACCTGTACCGCCGGCTCACGCGCGACGCTGACTCACCCCTGACGTATCACGTGACGGGGTCCGTTCGTCTTGCGCACACCAGCGAGCGAATGGCCGAGTTCAAGCACGTTGCCTCGATGGCACGGGCCAACGGCATGGAGTACGAGATCCTCTCCCCAGCCGAGCTCGTGGAGCGCTACCCGTTGGCGCGAACCCACGACCTCGTCGGGGCGCTGTGGGATCCGCTCGACGGTGACATCGATCCGTCCCAAGTGACGCAGGCGTTGGCCACAGCGGCACGAGGGATGGGCTGTCGGATCCTGAGAGGTCATCGGGTCACCGGGCTCGAACAACGACCAAACCACGAATGGATCGTCACCACGCCGCAGGGTGACGTCGAATGCGAGATCGTCCTCAACGCGGCCGGATACCGTGCCGGGGAGGTGATGGCGCTGCTCGGGCGGGACCTGCCGATCGTCAGCCTTTCCCACCAGTACCTCGTGACAGAGGAGATCACCGAATTGGCAGAACGGGCCACACCGTTGCCGTTGTTGCGCGATCCCGATGTTTCGTACTACCTCCGCCAGGAAGGTAAGGGCTACATCCTCGGACCATACGAATGGCAAGCGACTCCGATGTGGCTCGACGGCATCCCCGACGCGTTCGCCAACACGCTGTGGCCATCCGACCTGGATCGTCTCGAGCGGCAGATTCTCGATGCTGGCGAACGCGTACCCGTGCTCGCCGACGCCGGAATCACGCGGGTCGTCAATGGTCCCATTCCCTATTCGCCGGATGGCTATCCCTATCTCGGGCCCGAACGAGGGCTGCGAAATTTCTTCCACTGCAACACGTTCAGCTTCGGCATTGCTCAAGGCGGCGGCGCCGGGATGGCTATCGCCGACTGGATCATCGACGGCCAACCACCGTTCGACGTCTGGTCGGTCGACAGGCGCCGCTTCAAGGAGCACGCAACGTTCGACTACACCGTCTCGAGGGCGGTCGAGGTGTACCAGAACGAGTACGCCGTCGGGTTCCCGTTCGAGGAGCGTCCGGCGGGCCGGCCCGCATACACGTCGCCGCTGTACGAGACCCTGTCGGCCAAAGGGGCGGCCTTTGGCGCGCGCGGCGGCTGGGAGCGCGCCGTCTACGTCGACACCGACACTGTGATCGCTGACCACACCCTGACGCAGTACCGGACCCAGGGCTGGCGTCCGGTCGTGGCCGACGAAGTCGACGCCGCTCGCAACCGAGTTGCTCTGCTCGACCTTCCCGGCTTCACCAAGTTCGAGATCCAAGGCCCGGGTGCCACACACTATCTCGACGGGCTGGTGTGCTCGAAGCTGCCGCGGCTCGGTCGCCTGGGCCTCGTATACGCACTGACCCACACGGGCACGGTGCTCAGCGAGTTCACCGCCACGCGGCTCGGCGATGACCACTTCTACCTCGTTGGTGCCGCCGCCGCCGAGTGGCACGACCTCGACCTGCTGGAAAACGCCCTCCCGGCCGACGGGTCCGTCACCATTGCCAACCGAACGCACGAGCTCGGCACGCTCGTGATCGTCGGACCTCAATCGCGCGACGTACTTGGCAAGATCACCAGCACACCGCTCGACAACGCGTCGTTTCCCTGGCTGTCGTGTCGCACCGTCGAGACGGATGCCGGCCCGGTGCGCGCTCTCCGAGTCAGCTACGTGGGTGAGCTCGGCTGGGAGTTGCACGCGGCCAACGATCAACTAGTCGAGCTGTACGACCTGCTGTGGGCGGCAGGTGAACACCACGGCATTCGCGACATCGGCATCTACGCCGTCGACAGCATGCGTCTCGACAAGTGCTATCGGTCGTGGAAGGTCGACCTCGAAATTGGCTTCTCGCCACTCGATGCCTCGCTCGATCGATTCGTCGACTTCACCAAAGACGACTTCGTCGGAAGGGACGCGCTACTCGCCGAACTGGGACGGGGGCCGCGTTACAGCTTCGTACCGCTGACGCTCGATCAACCCGGCGATGCCGACGCTCCGGCGAACTCGTCGATCTATCGCGACGGTGAGCGAGTCGGCATCGTGACCTCCGGTGGCTGGAGCTTCACGCTCGATTGCAGCATCGCGCTGGGGTACGTGTCGCCGGCTCACTGCTCGCTCGGGACGAGCCTGCAGGTCGAGGTCTTCGGGGAGCGGGTCGACGCGACAGTCCGCGTCGAACCGCTTTACGATCCCCTGAACAAAGCGACTCGAGCCTAGAACCGGTAGTCGGATAGCCCGCCCGCGGTCTTGCACAAGTGCACAAAGTATGAGGACCGACCCCTGATCACCGCTGGCGCTGATATGGGCCAATGCGGCCCCATTCGCGCCCTGCGTTGCGAGTCCTCTGGAAATGGTGACGGCGCACACATCGGTCGGTCCGGCGCCCACTGAATGGGTGGTTGTGGGTGATGGTGGGGAATAATGGTTGACATTGGGGCTTTGCGGGTTACATAATGGTGGCCAGTGGGGAGCGTGGGCGTCTAGTCCCCATCTCCGCGTCGAGGCAGGTCGACCTAGTTGTGAAGGTGGTGAGGCGCGAGTGATGTTCGTTGGGGTGCATGAGCGCCAACTCGACGACAAAGGCCGAGTGGCTCTGCCTGCGACTTACCGCACCCATCTCGGCGAGCGCTGTTACCTGGTCAAAGGCACCGACAAGTGCGTCGAGGTCGTCCCGTCCGACGAGTTCGAACAATACGGCCGGGAACTGCTCGCCAAGGTCGAGCGCGGCGATCTGACCCTGAACCGCCAACGGGCCATCGCCTCCAGCGCCGTGCTGGTGGCACTCGACAAGCAAGGACGGATCAACGTCGACGAGAAATTGCGCGAATACGCCGAACTCGTGCCCGAAACCCAGGTCATCGTCGCCGGAAACCTCGTCCGGCTCGAGATCTGGTCACCCGAGCGTTACGCCCGAATCGACGCAGAAGGTACCGACGACATTGCCGGAGACCCGGCGTGAACGATGACTTCGAAACCAGTTCGTACCTCGAGGAACGACATGACCGACCGAACACATACGAAAGGAGCAAGGCAACGAATTGACCAACGACACGGATCATCCGATCCGTTCGCTCATCTGCAGTCTTCCGGCTCGCAAGATGGACAGCCCCTACTCCGCCCGCTTCCGTCTCGTT
>JAENVT010000394.1 GCA_016650435.1 Ilumatobacteraceae bacterium | reverse complement strand
CGGCTCGCGTCGCTGGGGGTTCCCACGAGCCACGTGCGATTCAGCGGCATGTATCACGGGTTCTTCTCGCTCGCCGATTTCTACGACGACGCGATCGCCGCCAATCACATGGCCGGCGCCGCTCTCGGAAGAGTTTTAAGCCGATGAGCATGCCGCCGACGCGCGGTGTCGCTCATCGAGGGGTACGGTTTGGACATGGCTATCCAACGAAAGTCGGCGCAGCCGGCCGGCATCACCAACGAGTCGGGCCAACCCGAGATCGTGCTCGAGATCGACGGCTTGACGCTCTCGATGTCACCACCTGCCAAAGAAGCCGCCAAAGAATCCGACGACAGCAGCCCGGACGACAGCGGAACGGACGACGCAAACACGGCTGACCGCTGAGCCTACGGTTGCGCCGTGACCAAATCGGTGGAAGACCGGGTACGGGCGATCTGCATGGCGTTGCCCGAGGTGACGGAGAAGCTCAGTCATGGCGCACCATCCTTCTTCGTGAAGAAGCAGTTCGTGATGCTGTGGCGTGACGGTCACCACGACCACCACTTTCCCCATCTGTGGTGCGCGGCACCCGTCGGAGCGCAGGACGAACTCGTCGAGACGGAACCGGACCGCTTCTTCCGCCCGCCATATGTTGGCGGCCGCGGGTGGATCGGTGTGCGCCTCGATCGCAGTATCGACTGGGACGAACTGGCCGCCGTCTGCACAGACGCCTACCGCACGATCGCCCCCAAGAAGCTGATCGCCCTCCTCGACAGTCGCTGATTCTCAGGCAAGTCAAGGAACCTCCGCCTGCACCGGCACTCAGGCGCTGGAAGAGAGCTGCGCGGGAAGTGCACACTTTCAACGCGCACATCCTGCACCCAAAGTGCGCACTTCGCCCGACCGCTCGTGTTCTCAGGCAAGTGGGTGGCTCACCTCTGACAGGCAAGTCACGGAACTTCCGTCTGGACCGGTTGATTCGTGACTTGCCGCGGCTGGTTCGTCACCAACTGCACAGCCCGGGCGAAGACTTCATCGAGCATCGACTCGGTCAGACGACCGGTGAACGTGTTCTGTTGGCTGGGGTGAAACGAGCAGACGAGTACCAACCCATTGGGTGCGACCACCTCGACGCAATGGCCGAACTTCGGGCGCGGCCGCACACCGAACTCCGCGCATGCCGCTTCGTAGGCGAACGCTCCCAGGCACACGACCACTCGCAAGTTCTCGAGGAGTGCGAGCTCGCGTTGGAGGTACGCGTGACAGTTCGAACGCTCCTGCGGAAGCGGCTTGTTATCGGGCGGCGCACACTTCACGACAGCGGTGACCCATGCGCCACTCAACGACAATCCGTCGTCGATCGAGACCGACAGCGCCTGGTTGGCCAAGCCGACCCGGTGCATCGCTCGATAGAGGAACTCGCCCGAGCGATCGCCGGTGAAAACTCGTCCGGTTCGATTAGCGCCGTGAGCTGCCGGGGCCAAGCCCAAGACAAGCACGCCGGCCTGCGGATCACCGAAACCTGGAACCCCGCGACCCCAGTACACCTCGTCGCGAAACGCGGCTCGCTTCTCGACGGCGACCAGCTCGCGCCACGCGACCAGCCGCGGACAGTGCTTGCACGAACTCACCTCGCTAGCCAGGTGAAGGAGCGAATCCACGGTTTGCACACTAAGTTGCAACATCAAGATGGCGAGACAAAAGCATGCACCCCCCTCATCGACGTTGTTCCTATTGGTACGCCACGGCTTGACCCCGACGACCGGCAAGATCCTGCCCGGCCGCGCCCCGGGGCTGCATCTTGCTGAGGCCGGTCAGAAGCAAGCCGAGGCCGCCGCAGATCGCATCGCCGCCCTCGCGCAAGTCGACGCTGTCTATTCGTCTCCCCTCGAGCGCGCTCGCGAAACCGCCGCACCCATCGCCAAGGCACGCGAGTTGAAGGTGCACATCGACAAGGGACTAGTGGAGTGCGACTTCGGCGACTGGACCGGCAGCGAACTGAAGAAGCTGATGAAGCTCCCGGAGTGGAACACGGTGCTGCGTGCGCCATCGACGTTTCGGTTCCCCAACGGCGAGAGCTTCACCGAGATGCAGAGCAGGATGGTCTCGACCCTTGATCGGCTACGCGCCGCGCACGAAGGTGGCGTCGTTGTCTGCGTGTCGCACGCCGATACCGTCAAGGCTGCGGTTTCGCAGGCCATTGGCACGCACATCGATCTCTTTCAACGCATCGTCATCAGCCCATGCTCCATCACCGCGATCGCCTATTCGCTCGGCGGTCCCGTGGTGCTGACCGTCAACTCCACCGGCGGCTCGCTCGCCGAGCTCAGGCCATCGTGATGGGGGTCTTCTACGAATTCGACGAGGTGGATGCCTTCACCGTCGGTGCTGTCGGCCAGCCCGGCCAGCGCGTCTTCCTGCTGCAGGCCCGGCGGGGCACCACCCGCGTCACGGTGAAGTGCGAGAAGCAACAAGCCGCAGCGATCGCCGACTATCTCCGCAAGGTGATGAGCGATCTGCCCTCGCCCGCCGACCAACCGCTGCCCGCGGCGATGGAACTCGCCGAGCCCGTGGATCCGGCGTTCGTTCTTGGCCCGATCGGGCTCGGCTACGACCGCGACAACGATCGGGTGTTGGTGCAACTCGAAGAAGTCGTCCCTGTCGACGAAGAGGGTGAGCCCGACCCGGAAGCTGTCGACGACCGAGGCCACGTGCGTGTGTTCCTCACACGCGGACAAGCTGCCGCGCTGTGCAATCACACCGACTCGATCGTCGCAGCCGGCCGTCCCCCGTGTCAGTGGTGCGGCAACCCCATCGACCCAGATGGCCATGCATGTCCGCGGATGAACTGATCGTTCGCGCTCATCAATTGCACGTGCTGACGTGCGGCGAGATCGAAATCGAAGGGCGTATGCCCTGGAGCAGCAACGCCACCTTTCTGGTCAACATCAGATGCGGCGACGACCACGCCCAGGGGATTTACAAGCCAATGCGCGGCGAGCGACCGCTGTGGGATTTCGAACCTGGCCTTCACCGTCGAGAAGTGGCCGCGTATCGCCTCAGCGAGGCGCTCGGTCTCGACTTGGTGCCGCCGACTGTTCTGCGCGACGGCCCCTATGGCGAGGGCTCGGTGCAGTGGTTCGTCGACGTCGACCATCGCCAGCACTACTTCACGATCCACGAAGAACGACCGGATCTTCACCCGACTCTCCGCACCGTCGCGCTGTTCGATCTTCTCGCCAACAACACAGATCGAAAGAGTGGCCACGTGCTGATCGACGCCGACAACCACGTCTGGGGAATCGATCACGGACTGTGCTTCGCCGCCGACTTCAAGTTGCGCACGGTCGTGTGGGAATTCGGCGGCGAGCCGATCGACGCCGCGTTGCTCGATGCAATCCAGCCCATCTGCAGGGCGGTGCCGCTGGACATTGCGACGCTGCTGGCCGATGACGAAGTTGCCGCACTTCAAGAGCGCGCCCAATGGGTCATCGCGAATCCGGTGTACCCGATCGATCAATCGGGACGCCGCTATCCGTGGCCGATCGTGTGAGTGAAGTCGACGACCTCGTCCATCGAGCCGACCTCGACGGACTGGTTCGCCTCGTCGACAAGTTCTGCGCCGACGCCGACTGGCCGGGACTGCTCGAACTGCGCCACAGCAGCCGCGCCGCAGTCACCACCGGTCGGCAGCTGTGGCCGGCGGCGACACTCGCCGAGTACCGCCTGGCGCTATGGGCACCCGCCGAATGGGCGACGCAAGTGCTCGACGAGGAGAGTGGCAGGTTCACGATCGGTCCGTTGACCGAGGTCGTCGCCCAGAACCACCAGTTCAGCGATCTTCGTTCCGCACTTCCCGATGGGCCGCGGGTTGGCTTCATCGCCCACGAATGCGCGCTGCGTGGCCAAGTCCTTCCCCCCGACCTGGCAAACCCACTGGAGATCCCGTTCGAGTTGCAATCGTGGGAACCTCAGTACTGCCTCGCCGAGTACACCGACGATGGTCTGTCCGCGCCAGCGCCGCAGCTGCCTGCGTCATCGGAGTTCGCGTCGATGCCGTCCGATGGCGGTGAGGTCATCGATGATCCAGACGTGTCGCTGGCCGTTCGTCAACTGATCGAACCGTGGATCACCTCGTCGAACGGTCACGTCGAGATCGTCGCTGTCGAAGGTTCGGCCGCCGCAGCTGTTGCCAACCTTGGCGTCGCATCGGGCACTCTCGCCAAGATCGCCCCGTCGCAGGCGATGGCGTGGGTGGCGTGGGCCGGGGCGAGTGGTGGCGCCCACGGACGGCGCCGCGGTGCCGCGATCGGCCGATTTGGTGCGTGGTGGACCGTCGCTGCGATGGCCGACCTCGCCGATCAGTGGCCGGTCGATCCCGACGAGATCGGCGCTGCGCTGGGGTCGCTGGATTGGTACTGGTGGGACGCCGGCGAACCGAGGCTCGGCTGGGAACTGCAGCT
>JAENVT010000393.1 GCA_016650435.1 Ilumatobacteraceae bacterium | reverse complement strand
GTCAGGTGCACATCGGTCGACGTCGGCACCACCACCATCAGGTTCGGAGCGATGCGGTACGGACCGTTCGCACCACTGACGTGCCAGTTGGGGAAGTAGCTGATCTTCACCAGCACCGGCACGCCGATCTGATCGACTGTGAAACGCAGGTCCTGATCGCCAAGGTGAACGTTGCTCACCTTTACTGCTGGAAGTTTCTTCGGCGTGATCGCCTCGGTCGGTTGGACGATGTCGATCTTGCGGCCGGAGGCCCCTGGCGCGAGGCCGTCGCTGCGCGTCGGATCCACCGCGACATCGATGCGCTGCCACTCGGCAGGACCGCTGTCGGCGGGGGTCGCGGCCCACTCGTCCTGATGCTGGAACCAGCTCATGCCGAGCTCGAGATTCCGCTCGCGCTGGTCGCCACTGCGGTGATTGACAACGACTGGCTGCACGGTCAGAGGCACGACGAGATCGCTGTCGGCAACCTGATAGATGTTCCACGGACCGACCTCGGCGAGCTTCGTGAGCTCGGGTCGCTTCTCGGCCTCGGCCTTGGCCACCTCCGTGAAGACCATGAGGTACTTGACGCCGAGCGTCTGCAGATACGGAACGCCCTTCGAGTCGTCGTGGTTGTCGTAGCGCAACTCGCGCACCGGGTTGGAGCTGTCGCTGCTGATGGCCGCCGCCGTGACGAAGTGATACGGCGTGGTGCCGCTGGCCTCGAAGAACAACCCCTCCATGCTGGCGATGCAACCGTTGGACCAGAACGGCAACAGCATCAAGGCCATGGTCGTGCCGTACTGGCCATTGTCTCCGTTGTTCTCCCACATTGCCCGACCGCATCCGTGGGTGCTGTCGGCGCCGAGCGACTTCATCTGATCGATCAACGCCTTGTACTCGCCGTACGCATCGCGACCCTCGTAGCCGGCGAAGTTGTATCGGGTCCAGCCGTCGCTCTGCGCGTCCTTGGCGGTGGGCGTCAGCGAGATCGGGTTGAAGTCGCCGATGCCCCACGCGTAGACCGCTTTACCGTGCTCGGTGACGATGCGTCCACCGGGCATCTGTTGGAACAAGAACAGTTCCATGATCAACACCACCACGCTGACCACACCCGCGGTCGCCAGGCCGACTTTCCACATGCTGCCGCGCGCGCGTCGAGCCCGCGTGCCGCGGACGATCACCTCGACGAATTCGACGATGCCGACCATCATCAACATCAGCCGCAGGAGGTAGAGGAACGGCAGCAGTCGCGGGTTCCACAACAAGCCGATGACAGGCAACGAGTTCTTGGCCAGGAACACGAAGGCAGTAAGCGCCAAACAGCAGATCCCCAGCCATGCGCCGGCCAAGTGACGCCGAACCACGGACGCGACAAAACCGAAGATCGCAAACCCGGTGACAATGATGTCGAGGAACGTCGTCCATGGGAAGAACATGTCCCAGTAGGAATCGGTGACACCGTCGGGTCGCCCGTGGTACTTCATGTCGGTCATGTACGCGTGGTTCGCGAGGAATGGCACGACCCAGAACGCGCTCAACAAGACCGCGCCGGCAAGCACCGTGAAGCCGTAGATGAATCTGGTGCGATCCATCCACACCGCCCACAGCAGCACCGCCCCGAGGATCACGAACAACAGCACGATGCCGTGGCACAGCATCGCCAACGCGATGAGGATCGCCGCCCAACTCCTGTACTTGCCTGTCTCCATGCCGCGGGCGAAGACGCCCAGTCCGAGGATGGCGAACGACAGCGCGATCGAGAACGAGAACTCACCCGCCATCGTGCTCTTCACGTTGCCGCCGTAGATCGAGAAGCTCTCGTCGAACAAGAAGACGGTCGCGGCGAGCGCCATCAGTTCGGGCATCGGATAGCGGAAGCGCGCCAACCGGCCGAACGCCCAACAGCACACCGGCAGCGTGACGAGGCCGAGGATCGCGATCAGCTTGAAGGCGACGCCGTACGGGAACACGACGTTCAGGGCAACAATCATCAACGCCGGCACGACCATGTAGAACCGGTACAACGGAAAGCCGTCATACCAATAGTTGCTCCAACCGCTGAGCTGGAAATGTGGGAGCAGATTGTCGCGGAGGTACGCCGGCGCCATCACGTGGGCGCCCATGTCGCCACCTGTGGGCGTGTTGTTCTCGAACACGAGATTGAGATGGACGACCTTCAGCACCGAGAACGTCGATCCGCCGACGATGACCAGCGCAGTGAGGTAGCGGGCTATTCGTTCGTTGGTCCACGGTGCGTCGAGCCAATTGCGAGGGCGGCGAACGATGCGCGAAATGATCCGCTCTCTCAGCGGACGGCGAGGCGGCTCTGGTCGCGTCTCCGCGGGCGGCGAGATCTCTTCAGCCACGATCGGTTCATCGATGAGCTCGGTCATGTCGGGCGCCATTGTTTCACTCCGCCGCCGCTCATGCGGGGTCACCCTTGCCGGTCATGCTCTGGCCACCAGCAACAATCCGGTGGCATTGAAGGCCATGTGGGCGAGGATCCCCATGCCCAGCCGACGCGTGCGCAGCGCGCAGACACCGAGGATCAATCCGAACACGAACAGTCCCGGGAATTCGACCCACCGAAAATGGATCGCGGCGAAGAACGCAGCCACTGCAACGACGGCCACCGCATCGTTGAGACGGCGGACGGCGGCGCCTTGCAGCAGACCTCGGTACATCAATTCCTCGACGAACGGCGCGCCGATGACAACGACGGCGATCAACCCGACGAACCAACCGCCGTGGGCCCGATCGTAGAGATCGCGAGCGTTGCGTTCGACCCGCGAACGACTGAAGGTCTGTGGCCAGGCTCGCTCGAGCGGCCAGTAGACCAGCCGGACGACGACGAGTTGCGAGAGCACGCCGATGGGCACTCCGACGAGGTCGATTGGCTTGAACCGCAGGCCGTACTCGTCGACAAAGCTGTGCGGCGAGAATCTGGGTCGGCTGACCCGTTCGCTGAGCATCCACATGCCGATCAGCATCGGTCCCCACAGACCCGCGGCCAGCACCATCGTCACCCAGACCGGCGCATCGTTCGTGGAGTGGTAGCCGGCGGACGACACAACCGCAGCGCCGATCACGTTGCCGGTGAGCCAGGTGATCAACCAGACCCCGGCAGCGGGCCCGACGCCGATGCGCGCCTGGTCGGGATCGACGCGCGTCGGGGAGACCTGGGCACCGGGCATGAGCCGACAGATTACCGGTGCGCCGAGCCCGGCGGGCTCAGCCGGCGAGCCGTGATGTCGCCGAGAAGACCAGCACTCGTCGGCTACGCCGGTCTTCGAGCCGCCAGCCGTTTGGGACCGAAAGCCTGTCCGTGTGACGCTCGCACAGGTCGTAATCGTGGGGGTCGCGACTGGTCGTGAGGTCGTCGAGCCAGACGATCGCCCGACCGTATTGATACGAGAGCGTCGACGACGCCACCTGCGCGCATCCGCTGCGCGAGCACTGCCGGTTCATGGGACCAAATTATGCGCCGCCTCGTGCCGTGTGGTGGATGCACTCCCGCCGAAGCAATTGCTCGGATGACCCGTAGCATATGGCTATGAGCAACCTGCCTCCTCCGCCTCCCCCGCCGCCGCCTGGCCGCTCGGGTGGCCGCGGCCAGCAGAACGATCAACAGCCTCCCGAGCGCGGCGGACGCCGACCCTTGGGCAGTGGGTGGCCGCGATGGGTCATCCCGGTGCTCTTCGCAGTGCTGATGTTGTCGTTCGCCCTACCTCGGGTATGGCCAACTTCCAGCACCGACAAAGAGTCGTTCAGCGCCTTCTGGACACAGGTCCAAAAGGGCGACGTCAAGAGCGTTATCGTCAACAACTCCAGCAACAGCATCACCGGTGTGCTGAAGACCGGCGCCAAGTTCACCAGCACCGCTCCCAACAGCTTCCCCGACGTCAATCAGACCATCGAGCTACAGAGCAAGGGCATCGATTTCGAGGCAAAGACCCCGAGCTCCAATTGGCTGCTCAGTTGGGCCAGCCTGCTGCTGCCCCTGGTGTTGTTGATCGGCTTCTTCATGTGGATGCAGCGACGCGCCGCCGGCCAGATGGGCAACGTCATGTCGATCGGACGAAGCAGAGCGAAGGCGTACACCACCGACAAGCCGTCGACGACGTTCGCCGACATCGCCGGCTACGACGGCGTGAAGCAGGAGATCACCGAAGTGGTCGACTTCCTGCGCATGCCCGACCGTTTTCGCGAGATCGGCGCGCGCGTACCGAAGGGCATGTTGCTGGTCGGCCCGCCAGGTACCGGTAAGACACTGTTTGCCCGCGCCGTAGCCGGCGAGGCTGGTGTCGGCTTCCTGTCGGTGACAGGCAGCGACTTCATGGAGATGTTCGTCGGCGTCGGCGCCAGCCGCGTCCGCGATCTGTTCCAGCAGGCCCGCAAGATGGGCAGGGCGATCATCTTCGTCGACGAGATCGATTCGATCGGCCGCAAGCGCGGTGCCGGTCTTGGCGGTGGCCACGACGAACGCGAGCAGACGCTCAACCAACTCCTGGCCGAGATGGACGGCTTCGAGACCAGCGAGGGAATCGTCATCCTCGCTGCCACCAACCGACCCGACATCCTCGATCCGGCGCTGCTTCGCCCCGGCCGTTTCGATCGCACGATCGTCGTGCCGCTCCCGGAGAACGAGGAGCGCTTGGCCATTCTGAAGGTGCACAGCCGCGACAAGCGGATGGGACCCGACGTTGATTTGGAAGTGATGTCGAAAGCGACTCCCGGCATGAGCGGCGCCGACCTCGCCAACCTCGTCAACGAGGCCGCGTTGTTTGCAGTGCGTCGAGGCAGCAAGCAGATCGAGCGAATCGACTTCGAGAACGCCCGCGACCGCGTGGTGATGGGTGCTCGCCGCGAGAGCCTCGTGCTCAGTGCCGAGGAGAAGCGGGCCACAGCCATCCACGAAGGTGGCCACGCCATCTTGACGACGGTGTTGCCGAATGCCGATCCTCTCCACAAGGTCACGATCCTGCCGCGAGGCATGGCTCTCGGTGTCACCTGGAGCCTTCCGGAAGAACGACACACCTACTCGAAGGAATACTTCGACGACGTGATCTGCAGGGCCATGGGTGGCCGAGTTGCCGAGAAGTTGGTCTTCGGCCACCTCAACTCCGGCGCGGCCAACGACCTCGAGCAGGCGACGATGATTGCCCGGCGCATGGTGCGCGAGTGGGGCATGAGCGACGCTGTCGGGCCGATGGCCTGGAGCGGTCACCAGCAGGTGTTCCTCGGCGAGGACCTGATGACTCAGGGTCGCGAGTACAGCGACGACACAGCAAAGATGATCGACGAAGAAGTGTTCCGGATCCTGCACGAGCAAGAGGCGCGTGCCTACGAGGTGTTGTCGAAGCATCGCCGGGCCCTCGACCTGGTGGCCGAAGCTCTCCTCGAGCGCGAGACCATCGACGGCGGCGAAGTCGCTCGCATCGTGCACGAAAGCCTGGGTGAAGGTCCGAGCGACGCTGTCCCTGCGGCCGACGACGCTCCCGCCGGAGTCGACGTCAACTAGCGGTCAGTGGCGTGGCCGAGGTGCGGTTCGGGAGATGAACCCGGATGGCGGACTTCGGCAACGGCAGCCCATAAGTCGGTCGCGGTCATCGGGCCTACGAAGCTGGCTCTGACAACGCCGGCCTGATCGGCGATCACGGCAATTGGGACGGCATCGACGCGATATTTGCGATGCAGCGGTGCGGCCGCTGAATACTCGACGTCGACCACGCCGACCTCGGCGCAACTCAACACCTTCGCTTTGGCCACGACGTCTGCACACGTCGTACACGACGCCGACGAGAACACTGCGACCAACCACGGCGTGGTGACGTCGGCGAAGTCAGCACGGTCGATCTGGGCAGGCGCCGCGAACGTCGGCTGCGTCGGCGCGTCCACCGTGCGCCGGTTCCGTAACACCGCACCGACTGCGAGGGCGACGACGAAGACGGCGACAGCGATCAGTATCTGGATCACGGTGTCAGCCTGGCAGAGCGAATGAGCCCGATCGACC